>CBDTYJ010000069.1:0-10635 GCA_965364575.1 uncultured Gammaproteobacteria bacterium | reverse complement strand
CTCAAGGACGACGGCCGCGGCGAACTCCTGTCGGCGATCCGCAACGTGGCCGCCGGCCGGAAATACCTGAGCCCCGGGATCTGCGATCGCGTCATGGCCCGCTATCTGCAGACCGGATCGCGGGAGACCAGCGCGGAAACGCCCTCCTGGGAGATGCTGACTTCACGGGAACGCGAGGTCCTGAAGCTGGTCGCCGAGGGCAATACCACCCGGGAGATCGCCGAATATTTATCCCTGAGCGCCAAGACCATCGAAAAACACCGCTCGAGGCTGATGCGCAAGCTGGACCTGCACAACATCTCCGAGGTGACCACCTACGCCATCGCCAACGGGCTCTTATCTTAGAAGGCTGACCATCTCGGGCGTCCAGGTCGCTCGGACCGTGGTTCCGCGGCCCGGTTTGCTGGACAGCCGGAACCGACCGCCACCGGACTCCACGCGCTGTCGCATGTTGCCGAGGCCGAAGCCCGTTTCCTGGGCCTGGGCCGGGTCGAACCCGACGCCGTTATCCCGGATCATCAGCTCGATACCATCGCCGGGCATGGCGAATACGACCTGGACCTCCGAGGCCTCCGCATGGCGGGCCACATTGTTGAGGGACTCCTGGACGATGCGGAAGACGGTCAGGGCCAGCTGGTCCGGCACCCGGGTCTCACTGGCGCTGATGTCGACGCGCACGTCCAGTCCCGGCCGGACCTGCCTGACCTCGGCGCCGAGCTGGTGAAGCGCCGCGCCCAGACCCAGATCCTCGAGCATGGCGGGCCGCAGATGCCGGGTGATGCGCCTGAGGTCGCCGAGGCAGCCGTGCAGATATTCGTTGGCGCGCTCCATCCGCTCGAGCCTCGGACCCGGCTCCTTGTTGCGTGCGTCTTCCAGCATGCCCTCGATCTCGAAGTGGAGCAGACTGAGCGTCTGGCCCAGGCCGTCATGGAGGTCCCTCGCGATCCGCCGACGCTCCAGATCCTGCACCTCGGCCGGGGCCGTCAGGTCTGGCGGCATCGGCCGCCGGGGGACGCTCCGACCCAGGCGGGGCCGCTCTCGGCGCTGCCGTACCGCCTCGTCTTTTTTACGGAGCAGCTCGGCCCGGCGATCATCCATGACGCTGATGTCCTGGATGAACAGGACCGAACACTCCTCAAAACCCTCGAGCGCGCCCCGGTACAGGGTGTAACAGGCGTAATCGACGGACTGGAGCCGGAATCTCAGGACGGCGTTTTCGAGCGCGGACTCGGAGACCCATTCCACCGGAAGCCCGTCACCGTGGCGCGGCCAGGCGTGTTGCCAGACATTCAGGAACTCGCAGTTCTCGCGGATACAGCCGGGATGGATCGCCTCGTGGATCGTGCGCCCGGGCTCGAAGTCGAGGGCGTGCAGACGGGTTCCGGGATTTCGGCCGCCGGTGGACTGAATCTTTTCGTCGCCATCGAGGAGAATGACCAGTTCCGGGACCGGCAGGACAAGCTGGCCGAGGACAGGGTCCTCAGGCTGCACGATATCGGCACCCTCGTCCGGCGAGCGGTGCCCGGGCTCGATCCCTCCCAACGGTCCTCCCCCCCAGATGGCCGATACGGTCAGGAAAATTTTTCTTCAGGCCACGCAGCGCGTCCGATCTTGGTGTCGGGCGTCTTCATTCTCCCCGCGCGCGTTGAATGATTAAGCTATCAGCACGCGCCAGCCGGGACAAGTCAGCGGCCTGGCGGTCGGCGGCAGAGCATCCTCGCCAGGTCCACGGGACGGCCGTCCGGGTCGTCCACGATCCCCTCTCGGTACTTTATGATCTCGTAGCCGGCCGCCGCCGCGCGGAGCGCGCCGGGTGTCACGCGGAACCGTGCTCCGCTGGGCCCGGCCACGACCTCTTCCGTGACACGATGTGCCTCGACCAGCAGGTAGCCCCCGGGCCGCAGTATGTCGAGGACCCGGCCGAGAAGGGGCAGATTCGTGTAGCGGATCATGAGAGCCAGGTCGAATGGCCCCGCTGCCATCAATTCCGTCGGCCACGCCTGCCCGGTCTCCAGATCCATCCGGGTGCAACGGACATCGAGGCCATCCGCCGCGGCTGCGGCCAGTTTTTCGAGCGCCACGGCGGAGATATCGACCGCACTGACCTGCCAGCCCTGCCGCGCCAGAAACAGCGCGTTGCGCCCGAGGCCGCAGGCCAGATCGATGGCGCGCGGCTCGCTGGCTTCGATGGCGAGTTCCGGCAGCCATTGAGCGAGCAGCGCGCTAGGATGCCTGCGCGTGGCATAGGCCCCCTCCCGATATCGCCGATCCCATTTTTTCCCATCTGACTGGCTCATAAGGCAACCCCTCCCGGCAGCGGCCGAAACGGATGCTCCGGCTCGGAATGATCGTGGGGCCGGAACCCGCTGCCGCCCGGAGACGCCGACAAAACTTATCATCGTTTATGGTGTCGGATAGGGTCTCGATCAGCGGCAGGGAAAAGCTGCTGCTTGTATCCACGTGTAGCGTCCCCGGGGGATAGTGCCCCCTCGTCGCCCTTGACCGGACGACGGGACTTATCACGATCGTCCGGTTCAGAATAACGATCCCTCCCCGATCCATGCAGCTTTCCGATCTCGTCCATGTCTCCGCTGCGGTCACCGCGACCCGCAGCCGTCTCAAAAAGCGGCGCCTGCTGAGCGACTGCCTCCGCAAGGCCGGAGGGGGAGAGATCGGGCGGGTCGTAAATTATCTCTGTGGCACGCTGCCCCAGGGCCGCATCGGCCTGGGTCCGGCGATGATCAGGGGCCTGCTGGCTGAGCCGGTAGCGAGCGGCCCCTCCCTCTCGCTGGCTGAAGTCGACCAGACATTCGGGCGGATCGCCGGTCTCGCCGGTGCCGGATCACAACGAGCCCGTCGTGACGCACTCGGCGCGCTGCTCGGGCGCGCGACCGCCGAAGAACGCGATTTTCTCGTGCGCCTGATCCTCGGGGAGATGCGCCAGGGCGCGCTGGAAGGCGTGCTCGTCGACGCCATCGCCGAGGCCGCCGCGGTGCCCGCCGGGGACGTGCGCCGGGCGGTGATGCTGGCGAGCGATCCCGCCATCGTCGCCGAGGCGGCGCTCATGGAAGGCCGCGGCGGTCTCGCCCGTTTCCGGCTCGAGCCCATGTCGCCGGTCAGACCCATGCTCGCCCAGCCGGCGAAGGACATGGACGCGGCGATGGAATCGCTCGGCCAGGCTGCACTCGAGTACAAGCTCGACGGGGCCCGGGTCCAGATCCACCGTCTCGGAGACCAGGTCCGGATCTTCTCGCGCCAGCTCAACGACGTCAGCGACAGCCTCCCCGAGGTCATTGATGCGGTGCGCGCCCTGCCCGGGGACCGGCTGATCCTCGACGGCGAGGTGATTGCCCTGCGCGAGGACGGTAGGCCCCATCCCTTCCAGGTCACCATGCGCCGCTTCGGGCGCAAGACGGACGTGGCGCAGATGCGTGACACCCTGCCGCTGGACGTGTTCCTGTTCGATTGCCTGCATTGGGACGGTCAGGACCTGATCGATCTGCCCTACCGGGACCGGGCCGCGGCCCTCAGACAGGCCGCGGCAGACGGGGTCCTGGTGCCACAGCGGGTGACGGACAGGGCGGAGGACGCGAGTGCCTTTCTCGCACGGGCCCTGGCCGAAGGCCACGAAGGGGTGATGGCCAAGGCCCTCGACAGTCCCTATGCGGCGGGAAGCCGGGGCGGCGACTGGCTCAAGATCAAACAGGCCCATACCCTCGACCTGGTCGTGCTGGCCGCGGAATGGGGCAGCGGCCGCCGCGAGGGCTGGCTGTCCAATCTGCACCTGGGCGCCCGAAATCCGGGAGACGAAAGCTTCGTGATGCTGGGCAAGACATTCAAGGGCCTGACTGACCGGATGCTCAAGTGGCAGACCGGACGCCTGCTCGAGCTGGAGATCGGCCGGGAGGACCATGTGGTACACGTCCGGCCGGAGTTGGTGGTGGAGATCGCCGTCAACGAGATCCAGGCCAGCCCCCAGTATCCGGGCGGTCTGGCGCTGCGGTTCGCCCGGGTCAAACGCTATCGGAAAGACAAGGGCGCCGCGGAGGCTGATACGATCGACACCGTTCGCAAGCTCTATGCTCGCCAGACCGGCCAAAATCTCCAGACCTGATCCCGTGTTTTCTGAAGCCACCCAGCGCTGGTTCGACGACAACTTCCAGGCTCCGACCCCGGTCCAGGATCGAGGCTGGCGGGAGATCGCCGACGGCAAGCATGCCCTGCTCGTCGCGCCGACCGGGAGCGGCAAGACGCTGGCCGCGTTTCTGGCCGGGATCGACCGGCTCGGCACCCTGCCGGACGACGCGGAGCCGGGCGTCCGCGTCCTTTACGTCTCGCCGCTCAAGGCGCTGGTCTACGACATCGAACGCAACCTGCGCGCGCCGCTGGTCGGCATCGC
Source organism: uncultured Gammaproteobacteria bacterium (assembly GCA_965364575.1). Taxonomy (GTDB): domain Bacteria; phylum Pseudomonadota; class Gammaproteobacteria; order Steroidobacterales; family XN24; genus CAMYOC01. The sequence goes on along the minus strand of CBDTYJ010000069.1, from coordinate 6,236 downwards.
CCGGGTGGCCGAGCGGCTGGCGATCCCCTTCCACCAGGCCAGCGTCGCTGTGCGGACCGGCGACACGCCCCAGCGGGAGCGGCAGCGGCAGGCGAAAAATCCCGCGGAGATCCTCGTCACCACGCCGGAGTCCCTGTTCCTGATCCTCGGCTCGAAGGCGTCCCGGACCCTGGCGTCGGTGGACACGGTGATCGTCGACGAGATCCACGCCATGGCCGCCACCAAGCGCGGTGCCCACCTCGCGCTGTCGCTGGAACGTCTGTCCGAGCTCACCGGGCGGGAGCCCCAGCGGATCGGGCTGTCGGCCACCGTCCGGCCGCTGGAGGCCGTGGCCGGTTTCCTCGGTGGAGACCGGCCGGTGGAGATCGTCGACTGTTCCGCCAGGCCGGACCTGGATCTCACCGTCAGCGTCCCCGTCCCGGATATGCAGAATCCGCCCGGCCCGGCGACGGAACCTGCCCGCGGCGGATCGATCCTCGCCGAACTCTACTCCCGCGAGGTGGGGACGCCCCAGGCCGAGCGCGGCATCTGGCCGTCCATCTATCCCGAGCTGCTGGACGCCATCCGGGAAAATCGCTCGACCATCATATTCGTCAACAGCCGCGGGCTGTGCGAGCGCCTGGCCCACAAGCTCAACGAACTGGCGGAGGAGGATCTCGTGCGTGCCCATCACGGCAGCATCTCCCACGCCAAGCGGGCGGAGATCGAGGAGCGGCTGAAGGCCGGAGAGATCCGGGGGATCGTCGCCACCAGCTCGCTGGAGCTGGGGGTCGACATGGGCGCCGTCGACCTGGTGCTGCTGGTGGAGTCCCCGGGTTCGGTGGCCAGGGGGCTGCAGCGGATCGGGCGCGCCGGCCACGGCGTCGGCGAGATCAGCGCCGGCCGGATCTATCCGAAATTCCGGGGCGATCTGCTGGAATCCGCAGTGGTGGCTCAGCGCATGCTGGCGGCGGAGCTGGACGCCATTGCCGTGCCCGAGAATCCGCTCGACGTGCTCTCCCAGCAGATCGTCGCCATGTGCTGCCAGCGGCCCATGACCGTGGAAGAGATCGCCCGGCTGGTGAGACGGGCGGGATCGTATCGTCAGCTGTCGCCCGCCGCGCTCGAGGCCGTGCTGGATATGCTCTCGGGCCGCTATCCCTCGTCGGATTTCGCCGATCTGCGGCCTCTCCTTTCCTGGGATCGGAGCCAGGATACGCTGTCGCCCCGGCGCGGCGCGGCCATGGTCACCCGGATGAACGCCGGGACGATCCCGGATCGGGGCGCCTACGGGGTGCACCTGGGCGAGGACGGACCGCGCGTCGGCGAACTGGACGAGGAGATGGTGTTCGAGACCCGGCCGGGGGACAACGTCACCCTCGGCGCGAGCACCTGGCACGTGGAATCGATCACCCGGGACCGGGTCATCGTCACCCCGGCACCCGGAGAGCCGGGCCGCCTCCCCTTCTGGCGCGGCGAAGGTCCCGGCCGCCCGATCGAGCTGGGGCGCGCCATCGGCGCGTTCCTGCGCGAGGCGGGCCGGCTCGACGAGGCGAGGATGCGCCCATGGCTGATCGAGAACACGCCGCTCGACGATTTTGCCGCCCGCAACCTGGCCGCGTACATCGCCGAACAGAAGCGGGAGACCGGCACCCTGCCCACCGACCGCTGCATCACCATCGAGCGTTTCCGTGACGAACTGGGCGACTGGCGGGTCTGCATCCTGACTCCGTTCGGCGCCCGCATCCACGCGCCCTGGTCCATGGCGCTGCAGCGCATGCTGACTCACGCCAGCGGTTACGAGATCCAGGTGATGTACACCGATGACGGCATCGTGCTCCGGTTCGCCGACGTGGAAGAGCTGCCGGCGCTGGACGCCCTGATCCCGGATCCCGACGAGCTGGACGATCTGATCACCGAACAGCTTGCAAACACGTCCCTGTTCGCCGGCCTGTTCCGGGAGAACGCGGTCCGGTCCCTGCTGCTGCGACGCCGCCGACCCGGGCAGCGTGCGCCGCTCTGGGCGCAGCGGCTCAAGGCGCAGAATCTGCTGGCCACGGTCCAGCGGTATCCGAATTTCCCCATCGTCATCGAGACCTATCGCCACGCCATGGGCGACGTGTTCGACCTGCCCGGACTGAAGGACCTGCTGCGGGACATCCACAGCCGGTCGGTCCGCGTCGAGGAAGTCGAAACGCGCGCCGCCTCGCCCTTCGCCCGATCGCTGGTGTTCGCCTATGTGGCCGCTTACCTCTACGAACAGGACGCGCCGCTGGCCGAGCGAAAGGCCCAGGCGCTGACCCTGGACCGGGGGCTGTTGGGTGAGCTGCTCGGCCAGGCCGAGCTGCGTGAACTCATCGACGCTCAGGTGCTCGCCGAACTCGAATCCGATCTGCAGTTCCTGAGCGAGGATCGTCTGGCCCGGGATGCGGACGACGTCCATGACCTGTTGCGACGTCTCGGCGATCTGAGCGAGGACGAGCTGACGCTGCGGTCCGAGGCAGATCCCCGGCCGTGGCTCGAAGATCTCGTCCGCCAGCGCCGTGCGGCAACCGTGAAGATAAGCGGCCAGACACGCTGGATCGCGGCGGAAGACGCGGGGCTCTATCGCGACGCCCTGGGCGTCGCCACGCCGTCGGGGCTGCCGGACACCTTCCTTGAACCCGTGGCCCGGCCGATGGAAAACCTGCTGCGGCGCTATGCCCGGCACCACGGTCCCTTCCTGACCCGAGGCCCGGCCGACCGCTTCGATCTTCGCGCCGGACAGATCGTCCCGGTGCTGGAATCGCTGGAAGCCGGCGGCGTGCTCGTCAGGGGCGAAATCCGTCCGGGCGGCGCCGAACTGGACTGGTGTGACGCGGAGGTCCTGCGCCGTCTGAAACGGCGTAATCTCGCCCGGCTCCGGGACGAGGCGGCCGCCGTCGACACACCGACCCTGGCCCTTTTCCTGCCGGTCTGGCAGGGCCTGGACGAATCGCGGTCCGGTCCGGAGCGCCTGAAGGAAGCGATCGGGCAACTCCAGGGCCTGGCCCTGCCCTGGTCTCTGCTGGGCACCACCCTGCTCCCGGCACGGGTGGCCGGGTTCCGCCATGACATGCTGGACATGCTCGCCGCCTCCGGTGCCGTCGTCTGGGTCGGGCGGGGCGCAAGCGGCGCCCGGGACGGGCGCGTCGCCCTGTATCTGCGCGAGCAGGTGCGGGATTTGCTGCAGGTCGAGGCAGAGTATCAGCCACCCGGCGAAGTGCACCGCGCGATCCTGGACAGTCTGGAAGAAAACGGCGCTTCATTTCTGATTGAGATCGACGATTACGTCACCGGGACCGGCCTGGACTGTCCGGCGTCGGAGCTGCGGGGGGCCTTGTGGGACCTGGTCTGGGCCAGCCAGATCACCAACGACACCTTCGGACCGCTGCGGGACCTGGCGCGCCCGGCCTCGCGCCGCGGCCGGGCCCATCGGGGACCCTCCATCGCCGGCGGCCGCTGGTCTCTGGTCAGCGGGCTGGCGGGGACGACGACGAATGCGACCCGACAGGCGGTGGCCCGGGCCGGGCTGCTGCTGAATCGTTATGGCGTGGTCAGCCGCAAATGCGCTCAGTTCGAGGACATGCCCGGCGGCTTCGCCCCGATCTACAAGGTGTTGCGGGAGATGGAGGAGCAGGGTCGCGTGCGGCGCGGCCATTTCGTCGAAGGTCTGGACGGGGCCCAGTTCGCCTACAGCGGCGCCATCGATCGTTTGCGGGACGGACGTCAGGCCGCCGAGGAACGGGACCGGCCCGTGACCGTGGACGAGATCTCCGTGCTGGCGGCCATGGACCCGGCGAATCCCTACGGCGCGATCGTCCCCTGGCCCGCCGTGGCGGATCCGGAGCGGGCAAAACCGCGGCGCGTGCCCGGCGCCTGGATCCTGCTGGCCCGGGGCCGACCGGTCCTGTACGCCGGTCCCCGCGGCCGCGCCCTGATCACGTTCCCCGAGACACTCCGCGACGAAGAAGGTGCGCTCGCTGCCGCCATCGATCGTCTGCGGCACCTGCCGAAAGGCACCTCGCGCAGCATGCTGGTGATCCAGAAGATCGACGGGGTCGCGGTGTCGGAGTCGCCGTTGCTGCCGCAGTTCCGCGAGGCCGGCTTCGCCAGCGACTACCGGGGATTGATCGATGTGCTGCCGCCCGGCAGCCCGGCCCGGCAACCCGCAGCGGGATAGCGTCCATGCCCGAAGGCGATACTGTCCACAAGATCGCGAACTTCCTCGCGCCCCGTCTCGAAGGCCGCGTCATGGTGGAGGTGCGCATGGCCGACGCGGCCGGCGCCCGGCGATGCGCGGGGAGACGCGTCACCGGCGTGCTCGCGCGCGGCAAACATCTGTATATCGGCTTCGAAGGCGGCGAAGCCCTGCGCAGTCACCTGGGCATGTACGGTTCGTGGCACTTCTACGCGCCGGACGAAGCCTGGCGCAAGCCGCGGCGGCAGGCCTCGCTGGTCGTGGCCACGGCCGACGAGGTGTTCGTCTGTTTCAACGCGAAGGAAGTGGAACTGGTCCGGTCACCCAGCGTCCGGGAACGGATCGTCCATACCCGTCTGGGGCCGGATCTGATCGCGGACGGGGCCGGCATGGAGGGCATCGTCCGGCGTGCCCGGGACATCCTGGAGGAAGACGCGCTGCTCGCTGACGTGCTGCTGGACCAGCGCGTCGCCAGCGGGATCGGCAATGTCTACAAATCCGAGGTGTTGTTCCTGGAGTGCTGGTCGCCCCGGACGCAGCTCGGGGACCTGTCCGACGCGGATCTGGCTCGGTGTTTCGCCACCGCCGCGGATCTGTTGCGAAAGAATCTGGGCGGCGGACGGCGCGTGACCCGTTTCGACAAGGACGGCGCCGGCCGTCTGTGGGCCTATGGAAGGCGCGGCCGGCCGTGCCTGCGCTGTGACGGCCGGATCGTCAGCAAGCGCCAGGGCCGCCACCACCGCAGCACCTACTGGTGCCCCGCCTGCCAGACCCGTCGGCGATCAGAACAGGTCGTTCCGGCGCCCGGCGTTCCCGCCGGCTGAGTCATCTCGATCGTCGGCCAGGGCCCGGGTCGATCCCGGAAGACGGAGACCCCACCGGGGCGGGGTCCCTTGCTACTGCGTCATTACGCTTCGTTGGATGATCAGAACCTGAACGAACCGCCCAGCGACAGCAGCCAGACTTCGTCGGTATCGTCGATGTCGAAATACTCGAATTCGGCGCGCAGACTGAAGGTCTCGTTGACGTGCCAGGCCGCACCCGCGCCGATGGCCAGATCCTCCCCATCGTCGCCCTCGGTCTGCCCCAGCGCCTTGACGTCGGCGTCCCAGGCGATCACTCCGAGTTTGCCGAACAGATCCCAGTCCTCCGCGACCGGCAGGAATCCGACCGCGTAGAGATCCCAGCCATAGGCATCGACCTTGACGTTAGTGCCGGCAAAACTGTCGTCCTGGTCACCGAAATCCACATAGCCACCCTCGACGCCGAAGTACTCGTTGAACCGGTACCCGGCGAAGAGCTTCCAGCCGAGATCATCCGAATCGAAATCGACGCCGCTTTCATCGATCTTTATGTGGGCCAGACCCGCCCCGGCGCCTGCGTAGAATCCTTCCTCTGCCTGGACCACGCCCCAACCGAGGGTCATCACCGTTGCGAGTACCAGTGAGATCACGCGACACAGCTTGCTGTTCATTTCCAACCTCCTGAACCGGGCTCATCCCGGAACGGCATACAGCAGTTCAAGTATGGCCCGGACAGGAGATTTGTCCATTGGCTTCTGCGCGATAAACAACGGCGCACACTCGCTGCGAAATGAGAAAAATTCCACTCCGTTGCCGTCAAGCAACAGATGCTTTCATAGTCTGATCGTGTCTATCCGACATGTTTGAGCGCACCGCTTCATCGTAACGGGAATCCGGCAGCGGTCGCCTCGAGGATGCGGGTAAAAAGGCCCGCGCTATCGGGCCGCGATGCCGGTCACCATATCTTCACGGATGATATGCTGGCGCCCGACACGAGTCCGGGGCTGCGATGCAAGCAAAACGACTCAGCTTTAGCCTGATCGCCGCATACCTTTTTTGCGGTGCTGCGCCGGCAGATGAGGCCGGATTTCCGCCCGTGGCGGGGAACGTGAGCTTCGAGGCGGTACAGGCCCTGCCGGCGGGCGAACCCGACCAGGTGGTCCGCTATGGCGATGCCGATCCACAGTTCGCCGAACTGTGGTTACCCGAAAGCGACGCGCCGGCGCCCACCGTGG
>CBDTYJ010000068.1:0-10793 GCA_965364575.1 uncultured Gammaproteobacteria bacterium | reverse complement strand
GGTGGCCCCGCCAACCAGGACGAGAACGGCGACTTCTATCTCATGGACGAGAATAGTGAAGATGGCCGTCTCGCCGGCGATGGATATGTCTGGGGTCGCGGCTATGTCTGGGGTCAGGGCTATATCTGGAGCCAGGGTTATGTCTGGAGCCAGGGTTACGTCTGGAGCCAGGGCTATATCTGGAGCCAGAGCGAGCTCTCCAGTCAGGGCTATGTCTGGAGCCAGGGCTATGTCTGGGGCCAGGGTTACGTCTGGAGCCAGAGTCTCCCCTGGAGCGGTGACCCAGCGTCAGATCCGGGTGCCACTCTGCCGATGTCTGTAAACAGATGGGTAGACCACGAGTAGGCCCGCGGCTCGGCCATCCAGGCTGAGAACATGAGATTCAGGGCCTGCGGTCCGCTAGTGCCGGAACCGCTCTCTGGCCAGTGCCACGCGTTCCTCTGGAGGCCGGCCCGGGGCTAGCGCCTTGATGGACGCCAGGCGTGGCATCAGCCCCTGGCGGTTGGCGATCTGCACATTCAGCCCCGGCCGGGCGTTGAGTTCCAGCATCAGGGGACCGAGCCGGGCATCCAGCACCAGGTCCACGCCCAGATAGCCGAGGCCGGTCAGTTCGAAGCATCGGGCGGCCATATCCAGCATCCGGTCCCAGCAGGGAATCTCGATGCCGATCACCCGCGCGCCGGTGTCGGGATGCTCCTCCACGTATTCGTTGCCGAGGGAACCATTGATGGTGTGGCCGGTGGCCAGACAGATGCCGGCCCCGACCGCCCCCTGATGCAGGTTGGCCTTGCCGTCCGAACTGCGCGTCGGGAGCCGAACCATGGACATGACCGGGTAACCCCGGTAGACGATGATGCGGATATCGGGGACGCCCTGGTAGCTGACCGCATCGAATACGGAGTCGAAGCGGACCCGATACTCGATCATCGCCTGGTCCGGATGGCCGCCCAGGCTGAACTGGCCGTTGATCATATTGGCCAGATGATGGGACAACTCGCCCCAGTCGAAGAGACGGCCGCTGCAGGTCCGGTATCGGTTCTTGCGATGGGAGTCGATGACGACGATACCGTCGCCGCCGGAACCATGGGCGGGTTTGATCACGAAGGATTGGCGCGCCTCGACGAGCGCCGGCAGACCGCGGATGTCATGGGGCGCTGACAGGGTGCCGTAGAGTTCGGGTGTGGGCACCCCGTGCTTGATGGCCAGTGCCTTGGTCATCAATTTGTTGTCGACGACCGGGTAGAGCCGCCGCTGGTTCTCGAGGGCTATGAAATCTGCGTTGCGCGCATTGAGCGCCAGTACGCCGGCCTCGCGTAGCTTCGAGAACATCAGTCGCTGCCTGCGCCGGCGCGGCTCAGCACCCGGAATCTCCGCAGATCGGTGAGCCGATAGCCGGTGTAACGGCCGAGCAACAACACCATCGCCAGCACGATCAGCAGCACCTCCGGGAACACGAAGGTGATATGCCGGATCAGATCGATATTCATCACTCCGTAGATCAAGGCCGCTACCAGCAGCGAGCCGAGACCCTCGCGCACCGCGTCGCCGGCTCCGCGCTCCTCCCAGACCACCGACATCCGTTCGATCACCATGGTCAGGATCACCATCGGGAACAGCGCCACTGACAGGCCGATCTCGAGCCCGAGACGGTGGCTCAGCACACTCACCGCCGCCATCATCAACACCACCACGATCAGCACCGCCGCCAGCCGCGGCACCAACAGCAGATGCAATCGCTCGAGATAGAAGCGCAGCGCCAGCCCGATGGCGACCAGCAGCGAGAACAGGATGATCCCGGAAATCAGCTGACTCTCGCGGAAGGCGAGCGCCACCAGCACCGGCAGGAAAGTGCCGAAGGTGCGCACGCCGACCACGTTGCGCATCAACACGACCAGCAGCGCACCGATCGGGATCATGATCAATATGCTGAACACCGACTGGGTCTGGAGCGGCAGATCCAGCAGCGAGAAATCCACCAACCTGGAGCCGTGGCTGGCGGCCCGCCGCTTGGCGACGGACAAGGCATTTTCCAGCTTGCGGGACACCCAGAATTCGATGCGCTCGCCGGTGCCGCCGGAGACGCTCATGATGGGATCGCTGTCCCAGCTCCAGATGAACAGATCCCGGGGGAGGGTCTGCTCGCCGTTGGCCGGATCGAAATAGAGCCATTCCCTGCCGTTGTGTACCGCCAGCCACGGCATCATCTCGACCTGCCGGGTGTCGCTGGTCAGCGGAAGGGCCTGCAGCACTCTGGCCGGGATCCGGGCCCCGGCGAGCATGGTGCGGGCGACTTCGGCGCGCTGCTCGAGGGTCTCGGCTTCCTCCAGCAACAGGGCGATATTGTCGTCACTGGCCCTCGTCCCGACCCGGCGGAGCAGGGCGCCAGTGAAGGTCGCCACGTCGGCCGATTCCTCGCGCACTTCGCTGACCACCATCTCCAGCGCCGAGGCATAAGGCTCATCCAGGGCCGGCACCGGCGGGAAGGCATCCGCCCCCCGGGGTGGTTTTGCGTCCGGGTCCCGGAACAGGCTCAGCCGGTAGTAGACCGCCTGATCTCCCTGCACACGACGGATTGCCCAGAGAGCTTCCCGCCTTTCGTCGTCCTCCCTGATCGAGACGCCATAACCCCGGGAGACGAAATGTTCATTGAGCACGCCGAAGCCTACCGGGTTGTCCGGCACCGTCAGCGTCACCTTGGCCGGACCCGGCGTGTAGCGCGTGAACTCGACGCGCGCCTCCACTGTCCAAAGCTGGGAGTCGGTGTCCGGCGTCAGCGGGAAGCCGAGTTTGGAGACCTTGTAGGTGAACACGCCGGCGCCGAGGATCACGAGCGTCGCCGTGAGAAAGAAAAGATGTCTCAGGTTCACGGATTCATTCCGGCCAGGTCACATTCGGGCTTGACCGTAAAGCTCAGATCGGGGTCGACCAGGATATCGCCGTGCATGGCGCTGCGGCCGATCAGGAACGGATAGTTGAACTGACTGCGATCCACCAGATTGACCTCGACCCGCTTCTTCACCGGTCCCAGGCACACCCACATCTCCACCACCGGCCGCCGCTGATAGCTACCGTCATGCTCGCGGATGCGGACCGTGCGGACCCGTCTGCGTTCCAGTTCCACCAGTTCCCCGGTGTCCGGATTCTCGATCTCGAACCGGACCATGCGCACCCCCTTGCGTTTGAAACCGCGGATATTGCGCGCATGGAGGGATGAGGTGTCGGCGCCGGTATCCAGCTTCGCCTCCAGCGTCAGGCCGGCTGCCGACACGCGCACCTGCTCGATCCAGCCGAGGATGTTCTTGGCCTCGACCGGCATCCCCGTCGCCTGTAGCACCGGGGACGCCAGCAAGGCCAGCAGTCCGGGAAACCATCGATAACAGCGGTTCAATCGCATCTGGCAATCCGAATAAGGAATGGGACCCTTGGAAGAAGGAGGAAAACGGGCGGCGCCGCATCGCGTTGCCCCCGGGGCAGCCCGGCCGGTCGCTCCGTGTATGTTTATCCCTGACCGGCCGCGGCGACGGATTATAAGGTCCGTGGTCAAACATCGTCCATCCAGGGGGCGCGAGGTGCCGGACCGCGAGGTTTCCCCAAGGCAGCCCTCAAGGCCACGGTGGATTTGATAAAATATGGGATTGCGCCCTCCCGGCCATGCCGATGCTTGACGATCCGGGCGCCCGATCGATGGTGGCCCGTGCCGGTCCTCCCGCGACGGTTAGCCGTGAACCCCGTCAGGCCCGGAAGGGAGCAGCGGTAGCGGTGAATCCGGGTGCCGGGATGCGGCGGGTACGGGCCGCCACCCACCTCGCGTAGAGGATCCCGCCGGGCGTCCCGAAGCGGGCTCCGGGAGAGCCGAAGGCGGCTGGGCGGGGATGTCGGCGGCGTCCCGGCCGGGTGATACACTCCCTCATCTGCCTTGTCGACGGAGATTCAATGAGCTATCAGGCCATGGCGCGGACCTGGCGTCCGCGGACATTCCCGCAGCTTGTCGGGCAGGAGCACGTCGTCAAGGCGCTGGTCCACGCCCTCGACGAGTCGCGTCTGCACCATGCCTATCTGTTCACCGGCACCCGCGGTGTCGGCAAGACCACCATCGCCAGGATTTTCGCCAAATGCCTGAATTGCGAGGCCGGCGTGTCCTCGACGCCCTGCGGCGAATGCAGCGCCTGTCGTGAGATCGACGCCGGACGTTTCGTCGATCTGCTGGAAGTGGATGCGGCGTCCCGGACCAAGGTCGACGATACTCGCGACTTGCTGGACAACGTCCAGTACGCGCCGGCGCGAGGGCGCTTCAAGGTGTATCTCATCGACGAGGTGCACATGCTTTCCAATCACTCCTTCAACGCCCTGCTGAAGACCCTGGAGGAGCCGCCGCCCCACGTAAAATTCCTGCTGGCCACCACCGATCCCCAGAAACTGCCGGTGACCGTGCTGTCCCGTTGCCTGCAGTTCAATCTCAAGCGCCTGCCGGTGAACCTCATCCGCGAGCGGCTGGAGGAGGTCTCGGGCCAGGAAAACCTGGAGACCGACGCCGCGGCCCTGGAACAGATCGCGCGGGCCGCCGATGGCAGCGTGCGGGACGCGTTGAGCCTGCTGGACCAGGCTGCCGCCTATTGCGACGGCAAGCTCACCGACGCCGATGTGAGGACCATGCTCGGCACCATCGACCGGGCCCACGCCGGACGGCTCCTGCACGCGGTCGCCGCGGGGGATGCGGCGGCGGTGCTGGCCGAGGTCGGCCAGCTCGATGAGATGGTGCCCGATTACGTGGCGGCGCTGGACGAGCTGGCGCTTCTGATCCAGCAGACGGCGCTGGCCCAGGCTGCCCCGGAAGCCATCGATCCGGCCAGCGCCGATCCGGGCCAGGTCCAGGAACTGGCTGCATTGATCAGCCCCGAGGATCTGCAGTTGTTCTATCAGATCGCGCTCATCGGCAAGCGTGACCTCTATCTGGCGCCGTCTCTGCGCGCCGGCTTCGAGATGGTGTTGCTGCGGATGCTGACTTTCCGGCCTGCAGACGCGCCGCCCCGGACCGGATCCGGGCCGGCAAGCGCCCGCGCCGCGGCTGGCCGTGCCAAAGCCGCGGCGTCGCCGGCGGACGCCCCCGTGGAGGCGGCTGCGCCCGCATCGGCCATGACCGGGGCCGGATCCGACTCCGGGGAGCTGGATTGGGGTGAGCTGGTGGCCGGATTGGGCCTCGGCGGGGCGGCCCGTCAACTGGCCAGCCACTGCATGTTCGCCTCGAGGAAAGGCCGGGTGTTCGAACTCACGCTCGAGCAGAGCCAGTCCCATCTGCTTACGGACGCGCTGCAGGAGAAACTGAGACGCGCGCTGAGCGAGCGGCTCGGCGAAGATCTGCGTCTGCGGATCTCCCTTGGCCGGCCGCGGGCCGAGACCCCGGCGCAGCGCCGGGAGCGCGAGGCCAGGGAACTGCAGCGTGAGGCGGTGGAGACGATCAAGGGCGATCCGAACGTGCTCGCCATGGAGCGGGCGTTCGGAGCGACGCTGGACGAGGATTCAATCAAGCCGGTCAAACACTGAGCCGGCGATGAGGGAGTGCGACGGATGAAGGGTGGATTGGGAAAGCTGATGCGTCAGGCTCAGCAGATGCAGGAAAACATGCAGAAGGCTCAGGAAGAGCTGACGAATATGGAGGTCTCCGGTCAGTCCGGCGGCGGCATGGTGACGGTCACCATGAGTTGTCGCCACGAAGTCCGGCGGGTCAGCATTGACGACAGCATGATCGGTGAGGATCGAGAGATGCTCGAGGACCTGATCGCGGCGGCGATCAACGATGCCGTGCGCAAGGTGGAGCAGACGGTGCAGGAGAAATTCTCCGGCATGGCCTCGGGGATGGCGCTGCCGCCAGGGATGAAACTGCCGTTCTAGATTCATGAACTACACTCCGCTGCTCGCCCGGCTGATCGAGGCATTGCGCTGCCTGCCCGGCGTCGGACCGAAGTCCGCCCAACGGATGGCCTTCCATCTGCTCGAGCGCGACCGGGATGGCGCGGGGCGCCTGGCGGCCGCGCTACAGGAGGCGATGAGCAAAGTCGGTCACTGTGCACGTTGTCGGATGCTCAGCGAGACCGAGCTGTGCACGATCTGCGCCGCCAGCGGCCGCGACCGTCATACCCTGTGCGTGGTCGAGACCCCCGCCGACGTGGTCGCCGTGGAGCAGGCGGCAGGCTACAGCGGCCATTACTTCGTGCTGATGGGTCATCTCTCGCCCCTGGACGGCATCGGACCTGACGAGTTGGGCATGGACAGCCTGGAGCGGTTGCTCGACGAGGGCGAGATCCGTGAGGTGATCCTCGCCACCAACCCGACCGTGGAGGGCGAGGCCACCGCGCACTACATCGCCGAGCGTTGCCGAATGCGCGGGATCAGTGCCTCCCGCATCGCTCACGGAGTACCGATGGGCGGTGAGCTGGAGTATGTGGACAGCGGCACCCTGTCGCACGCCTTCGCCGGGCGTCAGTCGATCCTCGATTCGCCCTGAGTCAGGAGCGTGCGGCGAGCTGCCCCATCAGCCGCACCAGCCGACGATAACTTTCGTAGCGCCGGGCCGCGATCGCGCCGGATTCCACCGCCGCCTTGACCGCGCAGCCAGGTTCTCTCAGATGCATGCAGTCGGCGAAGCGGCAGCGGCCCGCCAGCTCGCGGATCTCACGGAATCCGTAAGCCACGCTGGCCGGATCCATGGTCGGCGGCGCGAAATCCCGCACGCCGGGAGAATCGATAATTTCACCGCCGAGGGGCAGATGATGGAGCACTGACGCCGTGGTCGTGTGTTTGCCCTCGCCGCTGGCTCGGGAGATATCGCCGGTGGCCAGGTCCAGTCCCGGCATCAGGGCGTTGATCAGGGACGATTTGCCGACGCCTGACTGGCCGACGAAGATGCTGGTCTTCCCGCGCATCAGTTCGGCCAGCTTTTCCAGGCCCGCACCGGTCTCGGCGCTGGTATCGATGACCGCATACCCGGCGCGGATGAATTCCCCCGCCTCCAGCGGCTTCGCCGACTGCCCGAGATCACCCTTGTTGCAGACCACGCAGGCGTCGGCGTCCATCAATTCGGCGGCCGCCAGATATCGATCGGTGATGAAGAGATCCGGTTGCGGGATCGGCGCCAGCACGATCAGCAGCTGGTCGATATTGGCCGCCAGCACCTCTTTCTGTCCGCGTCGGCTGGGCCGGGCGAGTTCATTGTGGCGTGGCTCGATGGCCACGACCAGACCGTCGCTCTGGTCCGACGGCGGGGCCCAGCGCACCTTGTCGCCGCACACCGGCCGCAGACGCCGGCCGGAGATCATGCAGCGATGACGTTCGCCGCCGGCGTCCTCCACCAGCACATGGCGACCGAAGGCGGCGACCACGCGTCCCGGCTCGGCCTCGGCATGAGTTGCGGAAACCCCGGCCTTGTCGGAGTCAGGATTCAAGGGCCAGGCGCCGAATGGGGAAAGGCAAGGAACGCTGGGCGCGCGATGGGCTCTGCTAGAATCCGGATCGACGTCCTAAAAAGGCAGGCAATGAACAACGGCAACGAAAATCTCATCTGGATCGATCTGGAGATGACCGGTCTGAAACCGGAGTCCGACCGGATCATCGAGATTGCCACCGTGGTCACGGACAAGCAACTCGACGTGATCGCCGAAGGCCCGGTGTTCGCCGTGCACCAGCCGGACGCGCTGCTGGACGCCATGGACGAATGGAACACGCGCCAGCACAACGCCTCGGGACTCGTGGACCGGGTCCGGGGCAGTGCCATCGATGAGACCGAAGCGGAGCGGCGGACACTGGAATTTCTGGGCCATTATGTGGAAGCGGGAGTGTCGCCCATGTGCGGCAACAGCATCTGTCAGGACCGCCGGTTTCTGGCCCGCTGGATGCCGGATCTGGAGCGCTTCTTCCACTACCGGAATCTGGACGTGAGCACGCTTAAGGAACTGGCCCGGCGCTGGTTCCCGGAGGTCGCGGCAGGATTCGGCAAGGAATCCCGGCATCTGGCGCTGGACGACATCAGGGATTCCATCGAGGAGCTGCGCTTCTATCGCCAGCACCTGTTCCGCAAATGAGTGACGCCTTGCCTGCCGTGGAGCCGGACCCTCGTCCGACTCTCGAGACGATCCGCGCGGCTGCCGCGCGCATACGGGGGCGGGTCCACCGCACCCCTGTCATGAGCAGCCGCAGCATCGATCGGGATCTCGGCGTCCGGGTGCGATTCAAATGCGAGAACCTCCAGCGGGTCGGTGCATTCAAGGCCAGAGGCGCCGCCAACGCGGTGTGGTCGCTGGATGACGCCACGGCCCGGCGGGGCGTGGCCACCCATTCGTCCGGCAATCACGGCGCCGCCCTGGCCCTGGCCGCGGCCGAGCGCGGTATCCCCGCCTGGGTGGTGGTTCCGGATAACGCGACCGGCGTCAAGCGCGACGCCATCGCCCGCTACGGGGCCCGGATCGTGGATTGCAGGCCGGGCATGACGGCGCGTGAGGCAGGTCTGGCGCGGGTCGTTGAGGAGACGGGCGCCAGCGTCGTCCATCCCTATGACGATCATCGGGTCATCGCCGGCCAGGGCACAGCGGCGCTGGAGCTTCTGGAGGACGAGCCCGGGATCGAGTTGCTCCTGTGCCCGGTAGGCGGCGGCGGCTTGATTTCCGGCTCCGCCATCGTCGCTGCCGGATCGCCCGGAGCGACACGGGTAATCGGGTGCGAGCCGGCCGGGGCGGATGACGCGCGCAGGTCCTTGCTCGGTGGGGAGCGGGTCATCCTGGATTCGCCGGCCACGATCGCCGACGGTCTGCGCGCCTCCCTGGGCGCAAGAAATTTCGACATCATCCGCGAACTGGTGGGCGATATCGTCCTGGTCGAGGAAGCGGAGATCGTCGCCGCCATGCGTCTGATCTGGGAGCGGATGAAGATCCTGATCGAGCCCTCGGCGGCTGTGCCGGTGGCCGCATTGATGAACGGCTCGATCGACGCAGAAGGATCGACCGTCGGCCTCATCCTGAGCGGCGGCAACCTGGATCTGGGCAAGCTGCCCTGGTGATGGCTGCGAGCGATGGCCGCGCGTGATCAGCGCGTGTCGGCGGTTCTCGGCGGCGCGTCCGGGTCGTCCTCGAGGATGCTTACTTTCTGGCCCGGTCGCAGACGCTCCGCGCCCCGGACCACAACACGATCACCGGCGTCGATGCCGCCGGTGATCTGGATCATGCCACCGGCGCCGAGGCCGGTGGTGACGCTGACCCGCTCGGCGGTGTCATCGGCCAGTACGCGGTAGACCGAGGAGCCTTCCCGCCTCAATACCAGCGCGTCCCGGGGCACGGCCAGCACTTCGATAGGCTTCGCACTGGGCACAGCCAGCCGCACGGATTCGCCGACCCGCCACGGCGTCGGCGGTATGCCGACCCGGATCTCGAACAGATGGGATCGACCGTCACTGAAAGGCACCAGGGTACGCACCGTGCCCTGGCCCCGGGCGTAGTCCGTGCGCACTGTCAGCTCGGTGCCCTCGCTCACGTAGTTCAGGCTGGCCAGAGGTGCCCGCGCCACGACTTCCAGACTGTCCGGCTGGATCAGCCGCACGACGGCGTCGCCGGCCCCGGTATATTCTCCCGGATTCTGCAGCCGCTCGGTGACGATACCCGGGAACGGTGCCCGGATCCTGGTCTTGGCGAGTTGCACTTCGATCTGGCTCAGACGCGCGCCCGCAACTTCCAGTTCGCTGACGGCGGCTTCCAGTTCGGACTCGGTCTGGTCGAGCTGATTCCGTGCGGCCACGTTCTCGGCGGCGAGCTGACGCAGACGTTTGGCCTCCTTCTCAAGGAACCCCCGGCGGCTGCGTTCCCGGGCGACGATGCCCCGGTACTCGTTCCTTTGCAGTGTCAGATAGGTGTCGTCCATGCGCGCCACGACTTCACCCTGAGCGACCGAGGTGCCGACTTCGGCTACGAACAGCAGCTGCCCGGGCACTTCGGCGGACATCTGCGCATCGTTGCGGCTGATGACCGTGCCGGGCAGTTCCAGGGTCGGCGCCAGCTCGGTCATGCTTGCCTCCACCACGCGCACGGCCGCCGGTGGCGGCCCCTGCTGGGCCAGCGCGGCAGGCGCGGATGCCAGCATCATCACCGGCAGCAGCTTGGTCCTGAATATGAGACGTTGGATCACGTAGGGACTCCGGGATCAGAGATTGTCGTGACGCTGGGCATAGCTGCCTTCCGGACCCGCGCCGGCCGCGGCGTGGGCCGGGGCGGTTTCGCCGAGGCGCAGGAGACTGGGCAGAAGGATCAGCGTAAAGGCGGTGCTGACGGCCATGCCGCCGACGATGACGGCCGCGATGCCCCGATACAGCTCGGTGCCGGCGCCCGGTACCAGCAGCAGGGGCAGCATGCCGAACAGGCTGGTCAGGGTGCTCATCAGGATCGGTCGCAGGCGGTAGCGCACGGCCTGTTCCACTGCATCCCGCCTGGTCGTGCCGTCCCGTTCCGCGACCCGGGTCTGATGCACCAGCAGGATGGCGTTGTTCACCACCAGACCGGTCAGGGTGATGAAGCCGATCATGGTCAACAGATCCATGGGCTGGAACGTGATCAGGTTGGTGATGCGGAGGGACGCGACGCCGCCGACCATGGCCAGGGGCAGGGCGATCAAAACCATCAGGCTGTCCCGGAACGAGCGGAACAGGGCGCTCATCAGCAGATAGAGGATGGCGACTGCGAGGGCCAGGCTCTGAGCCATGTTCCGGATCGCCGTGTCCTTGTCATCGGCAGTGCCCTGGTATGCGATGTCTCCGTCCT
>CBDTYJ010000067.1:0-10819 GCA_965364575.1 uncultured Gammaproteobacteria bacterium | reverse complement strand
ATCATCCCCATGAGCCTGCTGGTGCGGGTGCTGCAGGAGCTGCTTCGGGACCACATACCGATCCACAACATGCGGCGGATCTGCGAGACCCTGGCCGAGCACGGTGCGCGCATCCAGGATCCCCAGGCACTGGTGGCCGCGACCCGGGTCGCACTGGGCCGGACCATTATCCAGCGCATCGGCGGACCCAGCGGGGAGCTGCCGGTGATCACCCTGGAACCGGCGCTGGAACGATTATTGCAAGACTCTCTTCAGGAAGACGGCGACGGTGGCGGCGGGATCGAGCCAGGACTTGCAGAAACGGTGCATTCACGGCTTCTGGAGACCGCACAGCGTCAAGAAATTGCCGGTGAGCCGGCCGTTTTGCTCGTTTCTCCGACGCTCAGGCCATGGTTGTCGCGCTTTTTGCGGCACGGCATCCCCGGACTGAACGTGCTGGCATACAACGAGGTCCCGGAGAACCGGAATCTGAGGATGGTGGCGGCGGTCGGCAGCTAGGTCCGCCGGGATACAAGGCAAGGAAGCAGACACTATGAAAATAAGGCGATTCAGCGCAGACGACATGCGCCAGGCCATCCGCCGGGTCCGGGACGAACTCGGGCCCGAGGCGGTGATCCTCTCCTCTCACAATGTGGATGACGGCGTCGAGATCGTCGCCGCCATCGACTACCAGGATTCCGAACAGATGGCGCAGATGCCGGCCGCACCGACCCCTGCCACGCCCGAACCGGCGTCCGCGGAGATCAGGCGCGAGATGCAGGCCATGCGCAGCCTGCTCGAGACCCACCTGACGCAGCTGTCATGGAACGAGCGGGCGCGGCGCACGCCGATCCAGGCCCAGGCCATGCGCAACCTCTCCAGCCTCGGCCTGAACAGTGAGCTGGTGGAGGAAATACTCTCCGGCTGCGGTCCCTTGGATTCCTATGACGATGCCTGGCGGCTGCCCCTGTCGGAACTGGTCCAGCGGCTCCCGGTGACCGAAACCGATCTGGCTGAAGACGGCGGCATCATCGCGCTGGTGGGGCCGACGGGAGTCGGCAAGACCACGGCCATCGCCAAGCTCGCCGCCCGCCATACCCTGCGCCACGGCGCCGGCCAGGTCGCGCTGGTGGCGGCGGACGATTATCGCGTCGGCGCCCGGGCGCAGCTCACCGCGTTCGGCGAGATCATCGGCGCTCCGGTCTACGTGGCCGCGGATGGCGCCGAACTCAAGCGTGTCCTGGACAGCCTGAGCAGGGTTCCCCTGGTGCTGGTGGATACCACCGGCCTGGGCCATCGGGATGCGCGGATCTCTGCACAACTGGCGGCGCTCGCCGGGCAGGACTTCCCCATCCATCACCTGCTGACGCTGTCGGCCAACAACCAGGTCGAGTCCATGCAGGAGACGATCGAAGCGTTCGCGCCGCTGGGTCTGGCGGGCTGCGTGCTGACCAAAATCGATGAGGCGGTCGTGCTGGGCGGCGCGTTGACCGCCATCATCCGCAGCCGCCTGCCGCTGGCCTATCTCTGCAACGGTCAGAGGGTGCCGGAGGACATCCGCTACGCGGCCCCGCGCCGGGAATGGCTGCTCAAGGCGGCCGCCGAGCGGATCGAGTCGGGCCGCTACAACGTGGACGAGGGTTACATGGCCAGCCATTTCGCCCGGGAGAGCCTCCATGAGCGCGCTTGAGCAGTCGAACAGCGCCGGCCCGGGTCAGGCGGCCGGCATGCCGCGTGGAGGCAGAATCCGACCGGTCAAGGTGATCGCCGTAACGGGCGGCAAGGGCGGCGTCGGCAAAAGCAACGTGGCCGCCAACCTGGCCCTGGCGCTGTCAGCCCGCGAGCGCCGGGTGATGCTGCTGGACGGAGACATGGGTCTGGCGAACCTGGACGTGCTGCTGGGTCTGCAGCCGACCCACAATCTGAACGACGTACTCGAGGGCAAGGTGCATCTCGAGGATGTGCTGCTGCGCGGCCCCGGCGATCTGACAGTCATCCCGGCGGCTTCCGGCATCGCCAGCATGGCCAAGCTGGACGACGCCCAGGTCGTCGGGCTGATAAACGCTTTCAGCCAGTTGAGCCAGGATGTGGACATCCTGGTGATCGACACCGCGGCCGGCATTTCGCCATCGGTCCTCCGGTTCACCCAGGCCGCCGGCGAGGTGCTGGTGGTGGTCTGCGACGAGCCGACGTCCATGACCGACGCCTACGCCCTGATGAAGGTCCTGAGCCGCGACCACGGGGTGGGCCGATTCCGCATCGTCACCAACATGACCCGTTCGCCCGGCCAGGGCCGGGTACTGTTCGAAAAGATCGCCCGGGTCACCGGACGCTTTCTGGATGTGGCGGTCGACCATGCCGGCACGATCCCCTGGGACGAGTATCTGGCCCGTGCAGTGCAGCAACAGATGCCGGTGGTGGGCGCATTCCCCGGGAGCTGGTCATCGCTGGCGTTCAAGAAATTGGCAGAGCGTGCCGATAACTGGATTACTCCGGCCGAGGCCAGCGGCGGCATCCAGTTCTTCATGGAACGGATATTCGGCGGCTCTTCGGCGGGCGGTGCGCAGCAATGACGGTCCGATCCGGTTATGCCGACATCCAGGGCCAGTCCGCCGATGCCCTGGTGGAGGCCCACGCGGATCTGGTCAAGAGGATCGCCGCGCACCTCATGGGAAGGCTGCCGGGGACGGTGGAGATGGACGACCTGGTGCAGGTGGGCCTGATGGCGCTGCTGGCGGCGGCCCGCCAGTACTCGCCGGACAAGGGAGCGAATTTCGCCACCTATGCCGGCATCCGGGTGCGTGGGGCCATGCTGGACGAGGTGCGGTCGATGGACTGGACGCCGCGTTCAGTGCATCGCAACCAGCGCCGCCTGACCGAGGCCATGCGCGAGGTAGAGAACCGCAAGGGCGGGGAAGCCCAGGCGGAGGAGATCGCGGCACAGATGGAGGTGTCGGTGGACGATTACCACCGGATGGTGGCGGACTCGGCCGCGGGCAAGTTGTTCAGCCTCGATCAGATGAGCGAGGCAGGCGATCCGCGCGCCGAGATCGAGGGTGGTCTGGGCGAGGATCCCTTCGCCGCCCTGGAAGACGACGAACTGCGGCAGGCGCTGGCGGCACAGATCAGCCAGCTGCCGGAACGGGAAGCGATGGTGATGGCCCTGTATTACGACGAGGAACTCAACCTCAAGGAGATCGGCAAGGTGCTGGGGGTCAGTGAATCCCGCGTCTGCCAGATCCATGGCCAGGCGCTGATCCGCTTGCGTGCCAGGCTGCAGGAATGGCGGGAAAAGACGGTAGCGGCCTGAGATCGCTCCGGTTTGAGGGAACGCATGGGAAGCCAAAAGGACATGGCAAGAGGGCGAGAAGGTGGATCCGCTTAGCGCTGCCGGACTGGTGCTGGCGCTGGTCGCCGTGGTCGGCGGCAGCATCCTCAAGGGCAGCGGTCTCGCCGCCCTGTGGAACGGTGCTGCCTTCGTCATCGTCGTGGTCGGCACCTTCGCCGCCAGCCTGATCCAGACTCCGCGTCCGACCTTCGTGCGGGCGATGAAGATCTTCTCCTGGGTGTTCAAGCCGCCGACCCCGAATCTCAACATCCTCATCGAGCAGGTGGTGGAGTGGAGCAACATGGCCCGCAAGCAGGGCCTGCTGGCGCTCGAGCCGGCGCTGGAGTCGGAGACGGATCCGTTCGCCAAGAAAGCACTGCAGATGCTGGTCGACGGCACCGAGCCCGACTCCATCCGCAAGATCATGGAGGTCGAGCTGGATGCCCGTGAGACCGCCGATACCCAGAGCGCCAAGGTCTTCGAAGGCCTCGGAATCTATGCTCCGACCCTCGGCATCATCGGTGCCGTCATGGGTCTGATGGCGGTGATGAAGAACCTGGCGGATCCCAGCAAGCTGGGTTCCGGTATCGCTGCCGCATTCGTGGCGACCATCTACGGCATCGGTCTGGCCAATCTGCTTTTTCTGCCCGCCGCCAACAAGCTCAAGGAGGTGGTCAAGTCCCAGACGCAGGCCAAGGAGATCCTGCTCGAGGGCGTGATCGCCATCGCCGAGGGCGAGAATCCCCGCAATATCGAGGTCAAGCTTCAGGGCTACCTGAGTTAGGTCACGGTCATGGCACGCAGACACCGTCACGAAGAGCACGCCAACCATGAAGCATGGGCGATCCCCTATGGCGATCTGGTGACTCTGCTGCTGGCTTTCTTCGTGGTCATGTACTCCATGTCCTCGGTCAACGAGGGCAAGTACCGGGTGTTGTCCGATTCCCTGCGCGCGGCTTTCCGCGGCGCTCCCCGTTCCGTGGAGCCGATACAGATCGGCGACAAGACGGCCAAGAGCCTGAAGGAGGCCGCCAACACGAGCATGGATCCCGGCTCACTGATGGCGCTGCCGACCCGGCCGGGGGAACAACTGCGCAGGGGCCCGCTGGCAGGTCGTGGCGATGACGACAGTTTCCCCGGTTCTCTCAGCGAAGAGGGTATCAACGCGGCCTTGCGTCAGATGGCGGATGCGGTGGAACAGGCCATGCGCCCCCTGATCAAGGATGCGCTGATCCGCGTCGAACGCCGGCGCTCATGGATCGAAGTGGAGATCAACACCGACATACTGTTTCCGAGCGGCAGCGCCACCATCGCAGCGGAAGCGGTACCGGTGCTGGAGCAGATCGCCGACATACTGGCGCCCTTC
This sequence comes from uncultured Gammaproteobacteria bacterium, assembly GCA_965364575.1. Taxonomy (GTDB): domain Bacteria; phylum Pseudomonadota; class Gammaproteobacteria; order Steroidobacterales; family XN24; genus CAMYOC01. Next base: position 6,146 of record CBDTYJ010000067.1, on the reverse strand, counting down.
CCCAACCCGATCCGGGTCGAGGGTCATACGGACACGCAACCGATCAGCACGGCGGCCTTCCCGTCCAACTGGGAGTTGTCGGCGGCGCGGGCGGCGAGTGTGGTGCATCTGTACACCCAGCGCGGCGTCGACCCGACGCGGATGGTCGTGACGGGTCTGGGCGAGTACCGCCCCGCCGCCGACAACGCGACCGCCACCGGGCGCGGACGCAACCGGCGCGTGGTGCTGATCATCCTGGCCGGCCTGGACGCGGCCCCGGAATATGAACGTGACGCGCTGCTCGGCTTGCCGATGGTAGACGATACGGATGGCGCGGGCGGCCCGGGCGATGATACCCGGACCAGGCCGGCCGCAGACGACAAGGGGTCAGGATCATGAGAGAGCTGCCCCCTGTCGGACCGACTTATCCGGCCAGCCCGGTCCGCAGACCGGAGCCGGAGAAAGAGCGCGGGCAGCAGCAGGCCCCGGCGCGAAAGAAGAAGACACGGCGCGACCCCGGCGATCAGGATGACGCCCCGCGCATCGATGAGTACGCATAGCAAGGAGGCTATGGCATGGACAACATGATCACATTGGGATTCATCACCTCGGGTCTGGCGGCGCTGGCGCTTTGGCGGCTGTTGGGCGCCTTCCGGGAACTGCGCTCCGAAGTACTCGCCCAGCGTAGCCAGCTGCTGGAGATGGCGGACACGGCCGCCGCGGCGGTCGCCGCCGCTCAGGAAGCGGCAATGGTGATGCCGGAATTCCGGCGTCTCGCCCAGCGGGTCGAGCAGGCCGAGAAGCGGGCACGGTCGCCACGCTACGAAGAGGCGGCCCGCCTTCTGCGCGGCGGCAGTGGCGAGGCGCGACTCACCTCGGCCTGCGGACTGTCCCGCGGCGAGGCGGAGTTGATGCGCAGTCTGTGCTTGCGGGATCCCGTATCGGGCGAATCCCAAACGAGGAATTGACTGGATGGTCGGGGGGGTCGGCATAGCCAGGTGCTGCCGGCCACAGCGCAAAGGACGCGAGCATGTATACGAATGATGAACTGCGCCGCAGGATAAGGACGGCCGGAAATCTGCCCAGCCTGCCGGCGGTCGGCGCACAGATCGTGGAACTGGCCCAGGATCCGAATATCGAGATCCGCCGGGTCGCCCATTCGGTCAGTACGGATCCGGCGCTGGCGGCCAAGGTCATGCGGATCGCAAATTCCGCCCTCTACGCCCAGCGGCGCCAGAGCACCAATCTGCGCCAGGCAATTATCGTCCTCGGGCTCAACGCCACGCTGACTCTGGCGCTCAGCTTCTCTCTGGTGCACACGCTCAGACAGAATCCTCCCAACGGGCTGGATTTCACGCGCTTCTGGCGTCGTTCCATCCTGGCCGCCACCTGGGGCAAGCTGTTGGCGACCGAATGCCGCCGCCGAGACGCGGAGGAGGTCTTCCTCGCCTGTCTGCTCCAGGACATCGGCGTCCTTGGGCTGGACCAGGTACAGAACAGCTTCTATGACGGCATCGAAAAGCTGCAGGATCACCATGAGTCCCTCTGCAACCACGAGATCGAGACTCTGGGTTGCGATCATTCGGTGGTGGGCGCCTGGATGCTGGAGGACTGGAATTTCCCGGACCATATCCGGCACGCGGTCCAGCACAGCCATGATCCCGAACGGAGGGGTGCGGCGCCGGACTACATCAGCTTCAACCACGCCGTGGCCCTGTCCGGCATCCTCGCGGACGCGTGGATCGAGGGCGCATCCGGCCATGGCATCCGCCGTATCGGGGAGCAGACTCAGAGACTGCTCGGTATCCAGGCAAACCGTCTCGGTGAGATGTTCGGGATCATCTCCGATCAGCTGCCGGTGACCGAGGATCTGTTCGAGATGCGCCTGTTCGACGCCCAGCATTCAGACCAGATCCTCGAGCGGGCCCGGGAGGTGCTGATGGTCCGCAACCTGCAGGTGATCTCCGAAGTCGCCGAACTGCGCCACACCGCCGAGGCGCTGGAGAATCAGAACAAGGAACTGCGTGAAGAGGGCCGGCGCGATCCGCTGACCGGTCTTTACAACCGGGCCCATCTCGAGGAAGCGCTGAACAAGGAATTTTCCGATTCGGATACCTACGAATGGCCGGTGAGCATCGTGTTCCTCGACATCGACTATTTCAAACAGGTCAACGACACCCATGGTCATCGTGTCGGCGACATGATCCTGTGCGAGACCGCCGGGGTGTTGTGCGCCAGCACCCGGGAGTCCGATGTGGTGGCCCGCTATGGCGGTGACGAGTTCGTGGTGCTTCTGCCCGGTACCGACCAGGCCCGGGCCCTGACCGTCTGCGAGCGTATACGCTTGGCTATCGCCGAGAAGGCCCACGCAGCGGACGAGGGCACGATGACAGTCACGTCCTCGATCGGGTTTGCAACCCGCGACTCCGCGTATCCTTATGAGAGTGTGGAAGAGCTGCTGGAGGCGGCGGACCAGGCGCTTTACCTGGCCAAATCCCGGGGCCGCAATCAGGTGGCCAGCCACGTGGATGCCGGCGACGAGAAGAGCGCCTGAACCGGGGCCGGGCCTTGTCAGGGAAGACTGCCTATGCTCGGGACGGCGGTGATGGAAGCTCCGGGGTCACCCGCGTATGCCTGGTAATGAGCGATCGCGAGAGCGCCGACCGGGCCGCCTCCGCGCTGCTGCCGGAAGGCATCCATTGCTCTGTTGCGGGGACGATCACCGAAGCCGTCCGTCAGGGCGCCGCTGACGATTACGACCTGATCGTTCTGGATGCAGACGTCTACGGTGATGATACCTCCGCAGCCTGCAGGCGACTGGCTGATACCTGGCCCCGATGCCCCCTGATCGTGCTGGCCGACGAATCTGACGCCGACGACGGCCTCAGAGGCGCCGGCGCAGCCAGAGTGATCGGGCTGGCCCCGTGGCAGCGGCAACAGATGCCGCGTCTGTTGGCGATCATGCTGGAGAATGTGATCGCCAACTCCGATCTGGAGGCCTTCCGCGGCGTGCTGCGGGCGGTGCTGGAGAACATCGATGACGGAATCGTGTTGACCGACCGTTCCGGCCAGCCCCTGTTGAGCAATGAGGCGGCGCGCCGCCTGCTGGAGGCGCAGCCAGCCCAGGACCGTGATCCTGACGATCCCGGAGCCGTCGATGGCCGCGGCAGCCATATACGGGAGATCCCCCTGACCGACGACGCCGGTTCCCGTTTCGGCGGCATGCTGCATCTGCGTCCGGGGGAGGACAGCCCGGATGTCCGGCCGTTCCAGCCTGCGACGGACCCCCTGACCGGCCTGGTCGGCGGTGAGGCATTCGCCCGCGATCTCGGCCGAGCGCTGGCGCAGCGCCAGCGGGACGGTGGCCGCTGCGCCGTCCTGCTGCTGGATCTGGATCGTTTCCGCTCGGTCCGGGACACCCTCGGCACGGCCTTTGCTGACCGCACGGTTGCCGGCATCGCCGCCGCCCTGGCTCGGGGCATGCGCCGCGGCGACCTCATGGCGCGTCTGGCGAGGGATGAATTCGCGGTCCTGATCGATGATCTGGCCGAAGACACCGAGCTGGTGCACGTAGCGCGCAAGCTATTGGCGATCGTGCGCCGGGCGGCCCGGGACGAATCCCGCTGGCCGGATCTGACGGCCAGCGTCGGCATCGCGGTCTCCCCGGATCAGGGCGATACGCCGGAAGCGATGCTGGAGGCGGCGGATCATGCGCTCCGCCAGGCGAAGGCCCAGGGCGGCAACTGCTACAGTTTTTGTTCGGAAGCTTCCCAGCAGACCGTGTCCCGCTATCTGGATCTCCATCTGGCGCTGCAGGGCGCGCTGGCACGGGACGAATTCCGTCTCCACTATCAGCCGATCGTAGAGCTTGGCTCGGGAAAGATCAGGGCATTCGAAGCATTGCTGCGCTGGCGCGCGCCCACGCTGGGAGAAGTATCGCCTGCGGAGTTCGTGCCCATCCTGGAGCGTACCGGGCTGATCCAGTCGGTAGGCGAGTGGGTTCTAAAGAGTGCCTGCAAACAGGTCCGCTCATTGCAGCAGCGCTTCGTCCGGCCCGATCTTTCGCTCTCCGTCAATCTTTCGGTCTGTCAGATCCGGGACGATAGCCTGGTGGGCCTGGTCCGCAGAGCGCTGGACGGATCGAAGCTGTCGAGCCGTTGTCTTATCCTGGAGGTCACCGAGTCCGTGCTGATGACCGAGCCGCAGCGGGCAGCCAACACACTGCAGCGGCTGTCGCTGCTGGGCGCCAACATCTCCATCGATGATTTCGGCACCGGTTATTCGTCGCTCAGCTACATCAAGACCCTGCCGGTCTCGGGACTCAAGATAGACCGGGAGTTCCTGAGTGGCGTGCCGGATCAGCCGCGGGACGTCAGTATCGTCCGCGGGACCCTGGCTCTTGCGCACAGTCTCGGGCTGACCGTGACCGCGGAGGGAGTCGAATCGACGGCGCAGCTTGCCATGCTCGAGGAGCTCGGCTGCGACCTGGCTCAGGGGTATCTGCTTGGCCGGCCGGCGTCAGCCGAGGCCGCCGCCCGTCGGCTGGAAGCTGGTCCGCGCTGAATCGGCGCCTCAGTTCAGACCGTATTTCTTCATCTTCTCGACCAGTGTCGTGCGGCGCACGTTTAGCCGCCTGGCGGCCTGGGCGATCACACCGTCGGTGTCATGGAGGGCCCGGCGGATCAAGGACAGTTCGATGTTGGCCAGATACTCCTTGAGGGTAACGTCCTCACCAGGCAGACCGAAGTCCTGGGGCAGGGGGCCCGCCTCCCGCGCCTCATCGATCTGCTGACGATCGGATTCGCGCACCGGCGCGTCGGCTGTGTAGCGGGCCGGGAGATCGCTGATGTCCACTTCGCTGCCCGGATACAGCACGCACAGGCGCTCGAGCAGATTGGACAGTTCGCGGATGTTGCCCGGCCACGAATGGTGTCGCAGGATCCTGAAGGCCGCAGGCGTCACCGTAACCGGGTCCAGGCCGGAGTCCTGGCAGCGGCGAATGATATTCCCGGTCAGCAATTCAAGGTCCTCGACCCGTTCCCGCAGCGGCGGCATCTCGATGGGGAAGACATTCAGACGGTAATACAGATCGGCCCGGAAGCGACCTTCCTCGATGGCCTCCTCCAGATCCCGATGGGTGGCAGCGACGATGCGCACATCGCACTGCCGGCTCTGGTTGCTGCCGACACGTTCGTAGGTCCGCTCCTGCAGCACGCGCAGCAGTTTGACCTGCATGGGCAGGCTCATATCGCCGATCTCGTCGAGGAAAAGGGTCCCCCCCTCGGCCACCTCGAAGCGCCCGGCCCGGGCGCTGATGGCGCCGGTGAAGGACCCTTTCTCATGACCGAACAATTCGCTTTCCAGCAGATCCGGCGGGATGGCGCCACAGTTGACCGGCACAAACGGTTTGTCGCGCCGGGGGGACAGGTCATGGATGTAGCGCGCCGCCCATTCCTTGCCGGTGCCGGACTCGCCGGTGATCAGGACGTTGGTGGTGAAGGCGGCGACCTGTTCGATCAGGCGGCGGATGCCCACCATCCTCGGCGTGTTGCCCGTCGGGGTGTAGTGGGAGACCGGCAGGTCTGCCGGAGCCTCCGTGCCGTCGAGGGCGATGGCGGCTTCCGTGGCCATCCCACTCTCTGTCATTGCAGTATCTCGACCCGGGTCGTTGCCGACCGGTTCTTCCCTGAGATCTTCCATCACTGAGACTCCTTCCTCAGTCAGCTTCCTTGTTTCATCGATGCACTCAAAAAGAACATCGGACCATCGAACTCCTTGTAGCGATTTTCTGCGTCAACATTCCGTCTATCCTGATCAGAATGGGCGCCTCGCTGATGATTTGGTCAAAGATTGGCCTATTTGATCTCGGATGTCAAAAACCCGGCGTAAATAGTTTGAAGTAGTTCAAATTTTTTGCGTATATAGGAGCAGAAGGATGCCAGAAACCACCGTCAAATCGCTGACTTCCGGCCGACGCTCCGGCGGGCCCCTGAAACGCCCCAGTCCCCGGGCGACAGAAACCCGACGGACTTGCCGCCTGATAGACGTTTCCGGGGCGAGTGAGTATGATTGCGCCCCTTTTCCATCTACGCGCCCGTAGCTCAGTTGGATAGAGTGTCGGCCTCCGAAGCCGAAGGTCACAGGTTCGAATCCTGTCGGGCGCGCCA
>CBDTYJ010000066.1:0-11118 GCA_965364575.1 uncultured Gammaproteobacteria bacterium | reverse complement strand
GGGCCTCCAAACGGATGGCGGCGCCGGAGACCAGCGGCCGACGGGCCGCCAGGGTAGCTTCGTTGATGGCGAACCGGGTGGCGAAATTGTCGCTGCAATCCAGCACCACTGAACAGCGACCGGCCAGGTCGGCCAGCGCCTGCGGATCGAGCCGTTGGCCTACCGTCTCGAATCTGACCTCCGGGTTGAGGGCATTCAGCCGCTCGCTGGCGACTTCGGTCTTGCGCCGGCCGATGTCGTCGACCGTGTAGAGCACCTGGCGATGCAGGTTGGACAGATCCACGGTATCGAAGTCATTCAGATACAGGGTGCCGATCCCGGCGCCCGCCAGATAGCTGGCCACCGGCACGCCGAGGCCGCCCAGACCCAGGACCAGGGCCGAGGCCTCGCGCAGCCGCTGCTGGCCGCTTTCGCCAATCTCCGGCAACGACAGGTGGCGGCCATAACGGGTAAGGGTCTCGTTCACGGCGTGGGTTCCGGTACCGCCACCCGGGTCCAGGCGAGATTCTCATGGGGGGAGACCCATGTGAGTCCCGCCCTCGTTTCGCAGATCGGCACGAAGCGGCTGCTGGTACCCAGCAGCAAGACGAACAGATGGCCGTCGGTCAGCCCCAGCCCCGGATGCTCCTGCATGAGCGCGAGCAGCCTGGGAGTCGGGTCGGTGATCGGCACGCTGTCCGGCGGATTGCTCATTCCACGAAGCGGCACTCGGTCACGCGGTCGCGGCCGGCGTCGTCCTGGTAACAGGTGATGTCGTAGTAGCGCTGGGCCTCCAGCAGGCGGCGGATGCCGCGCTCCTGGTCGTCGCCATGTTCGAACAGCAGCCAGCCCTGGCGCACGATGTAGTTGTGGGCCCGATCGATGATCTCGCGGAAGCACTCCAGACCGTCGTCGCCCCCCGCCAGGGCCAGCTCGGGCTCGAAGCGCAGATCGCCGGCGAGCAGGAATTCGTCCCGGTTGATCACGTACGGCGGATTGGAGACGACCACATGGAATTTCTGCCCGCGCACGGCGTCGAACCAGTTGCTCTGGAGGAACTCCACGTTGCGGATCTTGAACATTGAGGCGTTGAGACGGGAGATCCTGAGGGCATCCGCGGAGATGTCCACGCCGATCACCTCGGCTTGCGGCCGCTCCCGGGCGATGGCAAGGCTGATCGCGCCGCAACCGCTGCCCAGGTCCAGCACCCGCACCTCTTCGTCCTCCGGGATGTGCGCCAGCGCCTTCTCCACCAGCAGCTCGGTCTCCGGTCGCGGGATCAGCACCTTTTCGTTGACCCGCAGCGGCATCGACCAGAATTCCCGCACGCCGGTGATGTAGGCCATGGGTTCGCCGGTGAAGCGGCGCCGGATCAGCAGAGTAAAACGCTGACGCTCTTCTTCGCTGAGCATGCGCTCCGGCCAGGCGTGCAGATAGCTGCGCGGCTTGCGCAGCACCTGGCCGAGCAGGATCTCGGCATCCAGCCGCGGGCTGTCGCTGCGGGTCGCCAGGACCGCGGCGGCATCCTCCAGGAAGTTGCCCAGCTCGAATTCGCTTTCGTATCTCATCCCTTTCCCCCGCGCTGACGTAGAATGCGCGGGCCCTTGCACGCGGCTATTCTAATTCAAGCAGCAGAACTTCGGAGTCCGGATGACCCATTACCGTAACGTGCTCGAGATGGTGGGCAATACGCCGATGCTCGAGGTCAGCCGGTTCGATACCGGGCCCTGCCGCCTGTTCCTCAAGCTGGAACTGATGAATCCCGGCGGTTCGATCAAGGACCGCATCGGCATCTCGATGATCGACCGGGCCGAGGCGCGGGGGGACATCAAACCTGGCGACACCCTGGTGGAGGCCACCGCCGGCAATACCGGCATCGGTCTGGCACTGGTGGCGGCGCAGAAGGGCTACCACCTGATCCTGGTGCTGCCGGACAAGATGAGCCAGGAGAAGATCTTCAATCTGCGCGCCATGGGCGCGGAGATCGTGCTCACCCGCTCGGACGTGGCCAAGGGGCATCCCGAGTATTACCAGGACCTGGGGCGCCGGATCGCGGACGAGAGGGGCGCTTATTTCATCAATCAATTCGGCAATCCGGACAACCCCACCGCCCATGAGGAGACCACCGGTCCCGAGATCTGGTCCCAGATGGACCACGATCTGGATGCCATCGTGCTGGGTGTGGGCAGCAGCGGCACCATCAGCGGATTGACTGCCTTCCTCAAACGCGAGGCGCCCCACGTGGAGCTGGTGCTGGCCGACCCGGAGGGTTCGATCCTCGCCGACTACGTCAAGACCGGCAAGATCGGGCCCAGCAGCAGCTGGCTGGTCGAGGGCATCGGCGAAGACTTCATCCCTGAAATCTGCGATCTGTCCCAGGTCGGCGCTGCCTACAGCATCAGCGACGCCGAGTCCTTCGCCACGGCCCGTGAACTGCTCGGCAAGGAAGGCGTACTGGCGGGCTCCTCCTCGGGCACGTTGCTGGCCGCGGCGCTGCGCTACTGTCGAGAGCAGACCCGGCCCAAGCGCGTGGTGGTGTTCGCCTGCGATACCGGCAACAAGTACCTGTCCAAGCTCTACAACGACTTCTGGATGGAGGATCAGGGGTTTATACAGCGGGAACGCCATGGCGATCTGCGCGACCTGATCGGGCGTCCTCACGGCCGCCGGGAGACGATAACGGTCGGCCCCGAGGACATCCTCACGACCGCCCACAACCGCTTGCGCAATGCGGGATTCTCTCAATTGCCGGTGATGGAGGAGGATCGGCTCCTGGGCGTGGTCACCGAAGACGATATCCTGCGTTACGCCTTCGGCAAGCCGGAGCTGCTGGATCATCCGGTGCGCGCAGCCATGCGCACCTCGTTCCTGCAGGTGGACCGGCAGACTTCACTCAACAACCTGGTCGCACTGCTGCATGGGGATTCCTACGCGGCCGTGACCGACGATGACGGCCAGACCTTCCTCGGCCTGATCACCCGTAGCGACGTGCTCAACTTCCTCCGTCGCCTGCACCAGGACTCCAGCCATGCGTAAAGACAAGGGCAGGGCAGGCTTCGCCACCCGCAGCATCCATGCCGGCCAGGCGCCGGATCCGTCCACCGGCGCCATCATGCCGCCCATCTACGCCACCTCCACTTATGTGCAATCCAGCCCCGGCCAGCATCTGGGCTACGAGTACTCCCGCACCCAGAACCCTACCCGGATGGCGTTCGAGCGCTGCGTGGCCGATCTGGAAAGCGGCAGCCACGGCTTCGCCTTCGCCTCCGGCATGGCGGCCATCGCCACGGTGCTGGAGCTGCTGGACGCGGGCAGTCACGTGGTGGCCATGGACGATCTCTACGGCGGCACCGGACGACTGTTCGACCGGGTCCGGGCGCGTTCTGCCGGCCATGAGTTCAGCTATGCCGACCTGTCGGACCTGAGCGCGCTGGAGGCGGCGTTGCGACCGGAGACCGCCATGATCTGGGTGGAGACGCCGACCAACCCCATGCTGAAGCTGGTGGACCTGGCGGCGGTGATTGACACTGCTCACCAGCGCGGCATCCTGGTCGTGGTCGACAACACCTTCGCCACCCCCTGGGCCCAGCGGCCACTGGAATCGGGCGCGGACGTCGTCATCCACTCCGCGACCAAGTTCCTGAACGGCCATTCGGATATGGTCGGCGGGGTGGCCGTGGTCCGCGACGGCAAGCTGGCGGAGAAGCTCGCATTTCTGCAGAACTCGGCCGGCGCCATCCTCGGTCCTTTCGACAGTTTCCTTGCCCTGCGCGGACTCAAGACCCTGGCATTGAGGATGGAACGACATGTCAGCAACGCAGCCCGGATCGCCGCATGGCTGGAGACGCACCCGGCGGTGACCCGGGTGATCTATCCCGGGCTGGAATCCCATCCCCAGAACGAACTGGCGATCCGCCAGATGCGCGGCGGCGGCGCCATCGTGACCTTCTTCATCGACGGGGGCATCGAGGCAGCACGAGCCATGCTGGAACGCTGCCAGGTGTTCGCGCTGGCCGAGAGCCTCGGCGGCGTGGAGAGCCTGATCGAGCACCCGGCTATCATGACCCACGCCTCGGTCCCCGAGGCGCGGCGCAAGGCGCTCGGTATCGGCGACGACCTGATCCGGCTGTCGGTCGGGATCGAAGACCCCGAGGACCTGATCGGCGATCTCGAGCACGCGCTCGGCGGCGATTGATCAGGGCCCGGGGCGGAGAAATTCACATGGATTCGCATTTTCGGAAGCCGCGGCGCCTGAGTACCGTGTTGGCCGACGGCTTCCGGCTGGCCTGGCGATCACTGCCTGGCGTCTGGCCCGCCTGTCTGCTGGCGCTGGTCATGTATACGGTGGCGGGGCCGGTCATCACCGCCCTGACCGGCGAGGATCCCAACGATCTCGGTTTCGGTATGCCGTCGGACGCCGAGGCCCTTGTGGAGGGCGCCACCGCGGCGATGCTGCTGGGGCTCTACGTGGCCCTCAACCTGTCCCTGCTGCTCTGGATCACCGCCATCTTCATCGGCGGGATGTCGAGACTCGCCGGGTCCGATGTCCCGGCGGGACCGGGGGCTGCGCTCGGCCGTGTGCCCGCCATGGCGGGCGCCGCGTTGCTATACGGGCTCGCCGTGACCGCGGCCGCGGGGTTGCTGGGCGGTCTTCTGGGCGTGTTGATCGGCTGGCAGACGGACGTCGCCGCCCTGGCGGTGGTCGGCGTCGTCGCTTATCTGGCCATGCTGCTGATGCTCGGCCCGGGCCTCACTGTGCTGGAGCGGATCGGGCCGATCCGGGCCATCGTCCGCAGCATCCGGCTGGTGCTGCCGTGCTGGGGGCGGGTCGCGGGTCTGCTGCTGCTGGTGATTTTGCTGAACGTGGGGATGGCTCTGGTTATCGGCCTGATCGTGACCGTGCTGATCCACCTGGTCGATCCGGATCGGGTGGCGGCGATCCTGGCCTGGGCGGTCAATCCCCTGCTGGGGACGGCGTTGCTGGTGGTGGGGGCCGGGCTGGTGTGCTCGCTCTACTGGGACCTGCGGGCGCGGGAGGCGGGCCGGCAGGACTGATCCCTAATCCTCCCGGCGCAGGAACGCAGGCACGTCGAGGCCCTTGCTGGCGAGGAATTCCGGATTGAACAGCCGCTTGGTATAGCGCAGTCCCGAGTCGCACAGCACGGTGACGATGGTGTGGCCAGGACCCAGTTCTTCCGCCAGCCTGATAGCGCCGCAGACGTTTATGCCGGTGGAGCCCCCCAGGCACAGACCTTCCTCCAGCAGCAGCCGGAACACGAGCGGGATGGCGTCGGTGTCTTCGATGCGGAATGCCGTGTCGATGGGCCCGCGGGCCATGTTTTCCGTGATGCGGCTGTTGCCGATACCCTCGGTGATCGAGCTGCCCTCGACCGAGATCTCGCCGTCGTGGTAATACGCGTAAAGACCCGAGCCGCCTGGATCGGACAGCGCGATCCTGACGCCCGGCTTGCGTTGTTTGAGGGCGCGACCGACCCCGGCCAGGGTGCCGCCGGTGCCCATGGCGCAGACGAAGCCGTCGACCCGGCCGTCGGTTTGCGCCCAGATCTCGGGGCCGGTGGTCTCCTCGTGGAAGGCGCTGTTGGCGATGTTGTCGAACTGATTGGCGTAGAACGCGCTACCGGGTTCGGCCTCGTTCATGCTCTCGGCAAGTCGGCGCGAGACATGCACGAAGTGTTCCGGATTGCGGTAGGGCACCGCCGGGATCAGCTTCACCTCCGCGCCGTATGCGCGCAGGGTCTGTATCTTCTCCTCGCTCTGGGTATCCGGCATGACGATGATGCAGCGATAACCCAGGGCGTTGCCTACCAGGGCCAGACCGATGCCGGTGTTGCCGGCCGTGCCCTCGACGATCGTGCCGCCCGGCTTGAGCAGTCCCTGACGCTCGGCGTCCCTGACCATGCCCAGCGCCGCCCGGTCCTTGACCGAGCCACCCGGATTGAGGAATTCGGCCTTGCCCAGGATATTGCAGCCGGTGGCCTTGGAGGCCGCCCGCAGCTGGATCAGCGGCGTGCGCCCGATCGTCCCCAAAACACTGTCGACAGTTTCCATTTGCGCCTCGTCGCCCGTACCGGGCCTATTCGGAAAGGGCCGCCAGCTGGTCGGCCTGATGCTCGCTGATCAGCGGTTCGACGACGGTGTCCAGATTGCCGGCGAGCACATCGTCCAATTTGTAGAGAGTGAGATTGATGCGGTGGTCCGTGACCCGCCCCTGGGGGAAATTGTAGGTCCGGATGCGCTCGGAGCGGTCACCGGAACCCACCAGCAGGCGACGCGTCTGCGCCTGTTCGCTGACCTGCTTCTCCTGCGCCTCGTCCAGCAGCCGCGCCCTGAGCAGAGACATGGCCCGGGCCCGGTTCTTGTGCTGGGACCGTTCGTCCTGACATTCGACCACGATGCCCGTCGGCAGATGGGTCAGGCGCACCGCCGAGTCGGTCTTGTTGACGTGCTGGCCGCCTGCTCCCGAGGCGCGATAGGTGTCGACCCGCAGATCGGCGGTATTGATCTCCACGTCCTCGACGGCTTCCGCCTCGGGCAGCACCGCCACCGTGCAGGCCGAGGTGTGGATGCGCCCCTGGGATTCGGTCTCCGGGACCCGCTGCACCCGATGGGCGCCGGATTCGAACTTGAGGCGCGAATAGGCGCCATGACCCTCGATCCGGCTGATTATCTCCTTGTAGCCGCCGTGTTCCCCCTCGCTCGACGACAGGATCTCCACCGACCAGCCTTTCTGTTCCGCGTAACGGCTGTACATGCGAAACAGATCGCCGGCGAACAACGCCGCCTCGTCGCCGCCGGTGCCGGCCCGGATCTCAAGGAAGATATTGGCCTCGTCTCTCGGGTCCCGGGGGATCAGATGACGCCGCAGGCTCGCTTCCAGCAGAGACTGCCTTTCACTGAGGCCTGCCACCTCCTCGGCACCCATGGCCCGGATGTCCGGATCGGCGTCATCCTCCATCTCCCGGGCCGCGGCCAGATCCTCGCCGACCTGACTCCAGTCCCGGTAATCCCTGACCAGTTCCTCCAGACGCGCGTACTCCCGCGCCAGCTCCCGGAAGCGGGGCTGGTCGCCGATGACATCGGGGTCCGACATCAGAGCACCCACCTCCTCGAAGCGATCGACGAGGCTGCTCAGCTTGTCTTGCAGGGATTGTTTCACTTGATCAACGGATTTCCGGAATTGGCCGGAAAAGAGCGGGATTCTAGCTCAATCGGGAAGCGGACAGCGATGCCGGAGTCTGCCGGCGGGCTACTTCTCGTCATCCAGGCCGAACAGGCTGCGGGCGGCGATCAGCAGGTCCTCGTCACCCTTTTCGCCGGCCTTGCGCAGCCGGGTGCTGGGCTGATGCATCAGCTTGTTGGTCAGGGAATGGGCCAGAAAATCCACCACCGCGGCGGCGTCGCGGCCGCTTTCCAGCAATTTGATCGCCTGCTGGGTGACATCGGTGCGGATGCGCTCGGCGTTGCCGCGCATGGCGCGGATGGTCGGCGCTGCGTCGCGGACCTTCTGCGCCAGCGCGAACCGCTCGACCTCGGCTTCTATGATCTGCTGGGCCTGGCGGGCCGCCTCCTTGCGCGAACGCAGGTTCTCGCGGATGACGTCCTGCAGGTCGTCCACGGTGTAGAGATAGACGTCCTGGAGTTCGGCCACGTCGGCGGCTACGTCCCGTGGCACCGCGAGATCGGCCACGAAGATCGGCCGCCGCCGCCGCGCTTCGAGCGCCTGCTCGACGTGGTCCCTGGTGATCAGCGGCTCCGGGCTGGCGGTGGCGGTAATGATCATGTCCGCCTCGGCCATGTGGTCCGGGATCTCGTCCAGGCCGATGGCGAAGCCCTTGAATTCCTGAGCCAGCGCCCGCGCCTTGCTGACGCTGCGATTGGCGATGATCATCCGTCCGATGCCGCGGCGCTGGAGATGCCGGGCGGTCAGTTCGATGGTCTCGCCGGCGCCCACCAGCAGCGCGCAGTGTTTGCTGAACGACGAGAAGATCTGCCGCGCCAGGCTGACCGCCGCATAGGCCACCGACACGGCGCTGACGCCGATGTCGGTATCGGTGCGTACGGTCTTGGCGACCGAGAAGGCCTGCTGGAACAGCGGGTGCAGGACCGGACCGGCAGTGCCTGCGTCCCGCGCCACCCGATAGGCGTCCTTCATCTGACCGAGGATCTGCGGTTCGCCGAGGATGGCGGAGTCCAGCCCGCAGGCGACGCTGAAGGTATGGGTGATGGCCCGGTTGCGATCCAGGGTATACAGGCAGTCGTCCAGCTGGCCCTGCAGCCGGTGATAGTCCATCAGCCACTCGCGCACGAGCTTGCTGCTGCCCGGTCCGCATTCGCCGTAGAGCTCGGTGCGGTTACAGGTCGAGACGATGACCATCTCGTCGATGGCCGGCAGTCCCACCAGCTCGCGCAGGGCCTCGTCCAGCTGCTCACGACCGAACGCCACCTTCTCCCGGATGTCGACGGGGGCGGTCCGGTGGTTAATTCCCATGATCTTCAAGGGCATAAGCGAGCAGAAGCCGGTTCCGGAGCTTGAACAATTGTCCGGCAATGGAGTCGTACAGACAAGACACGGTTGCTTCCCGCGCCGCGTCAATCAGTTATAGTGCGAGTCCACCGAGCCTCCCTGCCTGCATGAAGAAATACCTCTCTGTCCTGCTGACCCTGGGTCTGTTGATCACCGCATGCGCTCAATCCGGCCCGCAGCCGGGAGCCGGCGCCGATGCCGAGCAGACCGCGGAACAGCACATACTGATGGCCGAACTGGCCGTCCAGCAGCATGATTTCGCCGAGGCGGCGCGCCAGTACGCCCTGGCCCTGGAGCAGAGCGACGACCCGGATCTCGCGGCCCGCGCCGCGCCAAAGGTATTCGACTACGGCAGCTACGATGAGGCCCTGAGAGCCGCTCGCCGCTGGGCCAGGCTGGATCCGGACGCGGTGCCGCCGCGTCGGCAGCTCGCCAGCCTGTACCTGCAGCGCAACCGGGTGGGCAAGGCCTTGCCGGAGCTGGAGTGGCTCTATCAGCTGGTGAGCAGGGAGACCGACCAGGGCTTTGTCGCCCTGCTGCCGGTGCTCACCGAGAACGGCAACGAGGTGGCCGGTTACCAGGCCATGCAGCGGCTCGTCCGGGATCACGATGACGATGCGACCGCCCACTACGCTCTGGCGTTCCTGGCCCTGGGCAGGGGTGACCTGCAGATGGCGCTGGCCGGGTCGGATCGCGCTCTTGCGCTGCGGCCGGACTGGGACGAGGCGGCGGTGCTGCGTGCCCGGGCCATGATGACCGACGGCCGGCCCGAGGAGGCCATGGATTCGCTGCGGGACCGGCCCGATTTCCGCGAAAATCCGCGCCTGCGACTGGAGTTCGCCATCCTCCAGCTGGCAGCCGACCGGGTGGAGGAGGCGCGTCTGGAGCTGGAGTTGTTGCTGGCGGACTACCCACGCCTGCCCGGCGCGCTGCGCACCCTCGGCCTGCTGGAGTTCCAGAGCGGTAACTACGAACTGGCCGAGCGGTATCTGATCGAGCTGATCGGAACCGGGCGTTACGTCGCCGACGCCATGTATTACCTCGGCAGCATCGCCGAGATCGAGAAGGACCTGGACGGGGCCGCCAGCTTTTACGCCCGCGTCACCAGCGGCGACAACCTGGCCGCAGCACGTGTGCGCCTGGCGCTTATTCTCTATCGTCTGGGCGACCCGGAGAACGCGCTGCGAAGTCTGGAGATGGTGCCGGGGATGGATCGCGCCTCCAGCCTGCAGATCGTCGGCGCCCGCGGCGAGCTGCTGATGCGGATGGAGCGCTACGACGAAGCCTTGGCGATGTACAACGAGGAGCTCGACCGCTATCCGGACGAGCAGAGTCTGCGCTACTCCCGGGCGTTCCTGTACGACCGCATGGGTCGTCTCGATGACGCCCTGGACGAGCTGCGGAAATTGCTCAAGGAAAACCCGGACGATCCCATCGCCATGAATGCACTCGGCTACACCCTGGCCGATCGCACTACCGAGTACGAAGAAGCCTATCGATACATTTCCGCGGCCCTGGAGCGCTCGCCGGACAGCCCGGCGATCATCGACAGCATGGGCTGGGTCCAGTACCGCATGGGCAACCTGGAGGAGGCGGAGCGCTATCTGCGCCGGGCCTGGACTCTGGACGGAGACCCGGAGATCGCGGCCCATCTCGGTGAAGTGCTCTGGGTCATGGGGGACAAGGAAGCGGCCGAAGAAATCTGGTTCGATGCCTTGTCCGAAAATCCCGATAGCCGCATCCTGCAGGACGTGATAAACCGGCTGCAGCAATGAATCGGTCTATAATCCTGCTCCTGGTGCTTTCGATAGCGGGAGGATGCGTGGCGCCGCGAGATCGAATCGGGGAATCGGTGGATGTCGACTGGCTGGATCGCCGGGATCTGCTACGCAGTCTCGACGACTGGCGCATGGAAGGCCGCATCGCTCTGAAGACGGGCCGCGACGGCTATAACGGCACCCTGTCCTGGGAACAGCTGGAAGACGATCTGGATTTCCGCTTCCGTGGCCCGTTCGGTTTTGGCGGCTTCCGCATCCATGGCGACCTCGAGCGGCTGCGCGTGAAGACTACCGGCGGCGACGAGTTCTATCTGCACGATCCGGAAGTCGAGATGCGGGAGCGCTTCGGCTGGAGCCTGCCGGTCTACAGCATGCGTTTCTGGATCGTGGGCGTGTCGGATCCGGGCATCGAGGGGGACGAGGTGGTCGACGAGCGCGGCTATCTGCTGGAGCTGGAGCAGAGCGGCTGGGACGTCAGTTATGACGGTTACCGCAGTCACCAGGGCCTGGACCTGCCGCGCAAGATCGTGATGGTCAACGGCGACGTGCAGATCAAGGTGGTCGCCGATCGCTGGCGGCTTGAGCCGCCGGAGCCGGACGAAGACCTGTTATGAGTCGGCCCGCCCGGCCGGGCCCGGATTGGGGCGCGGTCTGGCCGGCGCCGGCGAAGCTCAATCTGATGCTGCGCATCCTCGGCCGCCGCGCCGATGGCTACCATGAGCTTCAGACCGCGTTCCAGTTCCTCGATTACTGCGATGAGTTGCGGTTTCTGCCCCGGGACGACGGCCGCATCACCCGTCCGCTCGGGCTGGCGGG
>CBDTYJ010000065.1:0-11142 GCA_965364575.1 uncultured Gammaproteobacteria bacterium | reverse complement strand
CACGCGGTCGGTCTGCGCGGCGCGGCCGAACTCATGCCGGCCGAACTGTCCGGCGGCATGGCCCGGCGCGTGGCGCTGGCGCGTGCGATCGCCATGGATCCGGACCTGATCCTCTACGATGAGCCCTTCGTCGGACTCGACCCGATCTCCATGGGCGTCATCGTGCGGCTTATCCGGCGCATGAACGACGCCCTGGGGCTGACCAGCGTCGTCGTCACTCACGACGTGGAAGAGATCTCGTCGATCGCGGATCGCACCTATCTGCTGTCAGACGGTAAGGTCGTGGCGTCGGGATCGCCGGAGGATTTGCAGGAGAATTGTTCGGCCGTGGTGATGCAGTTCATGAATGGCATGGCCGATGGCCCGGTGCCGTTCCACTATCCGGCGCCCGACTACAGCGACCAGCTGCTGCGGCGCGAGCAGGAATAGGAGACCGGCGTGCGCAGAGTGCTTCTGGATACCGTCTACGCCGTCCAGGAATGGCTGGAGACGTTTGGTGCCAGCCAGATCTTCCTGATGCGGGTGCTGGCCGGCTGCCCCAGGGCGCTGCTGAGGCCCGGGCTGATCGTGCGCCAGGTCTATGCCAGCGGCGTGCTGTCGCTGGCCATTATCGGCATCTCGGGACTATTCGTCGGCATGGTGCTGGCTCTGCAGGGATACAACTCTCTGGAGCGCTTCGGCGCCACCGAATCTCTGGGCGTGGTCGCCGCGCTGGCGCTGGTCAGAGAGCTGGGGCCGGTGGTCACGGCATTGCTGTTCGCCGGTCGCGCGGGCACGGCCCTGGCGTCGGAGATCGGCCTGATGCGGGCCACCGATCAGCTGTCCGGCATGGAGATGATGGCGGTGGATCCGGTCAGCCGCGTAGTCGTGCCGCGTTTCATCGGCGGCATCATCAGCATGCCGCTGCTGGCCGCGATCTTCAGCGCCATGGGCATCCTCGGTGCCTGGCTTGTCGGTGTCGTGCTCCTGGGCGTGGACGAAGGCTCGTTCTGGTCCAGCATGCGCGAGCAGGTCGATTACAAGGATGACGTCCTCTCCGGCGTCCTCAAGAGTTTCGTGTTCGGCATCGCCGCCAGCCTGTTGGCGGTGTTCGAAGGCTACAATTCAATCCCCACCGCCGAGGGTGTCAGCCGCGCGACTACGCGAACCGTAGTGCTGACGGCGCTGTCGGTGTTGATACTCAATTTCATGCTCACCGCCGTGCTTATCGGAGAGGTATAGACCATGCGACAGACGCGCGCAGTGGAGTTCGGAACCGGGTTGTTCGTGTTCATGGGCATCGTCGCCCTGTTCTTCCTGACTACCCGGGTTACCAATTTCGACTCCTACGAAGGCGACAAGGGTTACACGCTGACGGCGCGTTTCGACAATGTCGGTTCGCTGAAGGAGCGATCGCCGGTATCCATGTCCGGCGTCACCATCGGCCGGGTCACCAGTGTGGAGTTCGACGGTGAGGAGCTTGAAGCCGTCGTCCATATGCGGATCAACTCCGAATACGACATGATCCCGGACGATTCCGATGCCAGCATCCTCACCCAGGGCATCCTGGGCGGCCAGTACGTCGGCCTCGAGCCGGGCGGTTCGCCGGAATATTTCGCGGATAGCGACGAGATTCAATTCACCCAATCGGCGCTGGTGCTCGAACAGCTGATCAGCAAGTATCTGTTCAGCCAGGCCGAGGATTCCGAAGAGTGACAGCCATGAACAGAAGCCAAACCATGCCCGCTTTGTTGTTCGCCGTCCTGCTCTGGTCGGGGGTGGCCCAGGCCAACGTCGGGCCCGACGAGGTGATCCGCGAGGCCTCCGACGAAGTGCTGGCGGCCGTGAACGCCCGGCGGGACGAGCTGAAAGCGGATCCCGACGAGCTCTACAAGGTGGTGGACGACATCCTGCTGCCGCGTTTCGATCGCCGCTACACCGGCGGTCTGGTGATGGGCAAATACTGGCGCAAGGCCTCCCCGGAACAGCGGGACCGGTTCATCCTCGCCCTGTACCGCTCCCTGGTGAAGACCTACGCCAGCGGCATCCTCGAATATCGCGGCGACCAGCTCAAGATCCTGCCGGTCACCGACGACCTGTCCAAGGGCAAGGTCATCGTCGAGACCCGGGTCACGCTGGATACCGGGGTGGAGACGCCGGTGAATTACCGCATGCGGCTCACCGACGGCGGCTGGAAGGCCTACGACGTGATCATCGAGGGTATCTCTTACGTCGCCAACTACCGCAAACAGTACGCCAGCGAGTTCCGGGCCAAGGGCATCGACGGCGTGATCACCGAGCTGGAGGCGAAGGCGAAAGAGGCGCCGGCCGAATCCGAGGCCGCGACGGCCAGCGCCGCGAGCCAGTGAGCCAGTGAGCCAGATAGAGATCGAAGACCGGGGCGATGGCAAGTTCGCCCTGCGGGGCGAACTGACCTTCGAGACGGCGAATCGCGCCCTGGAGCTGAGCCGCGAGTTGTTCGGCGACCACGCCAGCATCGAACTGGATCTGGCCGGGATAGAGGAGGGGGACAGCGCCGGCCTGGCGCTGCTGCTGGAATGGGTCAACTGGGCGAAGAACTTCGTCCGCGAGATCCGCTATGTCAACGTGCCCAGCGACATCACCGCCATCGCCCAGATCAGCGAGGTGGACAACATGCTGACCCGGGGCGAGCGCTGGACCGGCGTGATCTGAGCCACCGGAAGCCGGATACCGGGCATCGCTAGTCCAGATCCATATCCTTGTCTTCGAACTCTTCGAATTCCGCCTCGAAATCGTCCAGGCTCTCCTCCGGCGGGTCGCCGTCGTAGATGTTGTAACGGCGATTCTGCAGATACGCTTCGCGGATGAAGATATAGGGGTCCGCGGCTTCGCGGATGGCCTTGTCCGCTGACAGCAGCTGGCGGCGGCGGTCGATGATCTTGAGGATGATCAGCTTGTCCCGCGTACTGCGCTGGTCATACTGGATCAGCGGATCGATGAAAGAGTCGGCGATCTTGCCGACGCCGTCGCGGAAGTTCGAAGGGCCGAGCACCGGCAGCATCAGGTAGGGTCCGCCGCCGACACCCCAGACGGCGAGGGTCTGACCGAAGTCCTCCGGCTCGCGCGGCAGATTGGCGTCCCTGGCCGCGTCGATGATCCCTCCCAGACCCAGCACCGTATTGATGGCGAAGCGCCCGGTCTGGCGGGCGGCGCCGCCGAACTTGCCCTGCAACAGGTGGTTGGCCACGTAGATGGGCTGTTCCAGGTTATAGAAGAAATTCATCACCGCGAATTTCATGAACCGCGGCACGACGGTGTCGTAACCCTTGGCCACGGGCCGCAGCAGGAAGCGGTCCAGGGTGTCGTTGAAGGCATAGATGCCGCGATTCATCGGCTCCAGCGGATCGTAAGTCTCGCCCGGGTCCCGCTCCGGGTTGGACGCGCATCCCGTCATGCCGGCGGCCAGCACCACTACCGTCAGCGAGATTATCGCGGACACCCGGCGGACGCCCGCGGCCGGGCCCGTCTCGTAGCTGCTCATCGTCCCCCCCTCCGACCTCCACCAGAGGCAGAGATCGCCTTCACTTCTTGCTTGTTGTTATCCCGAACTTGTTATTCTCTGCGCGCCTGTTCGATATTGCGCGGCTGCGCCCCATCCGGCAGATACGGTAACAGCTCATCCCGGCGGGCGGTAAACCGGGATCGCTGGATCTCCTTCAGATCGGGTTGTGCCAGGGCCAGGTTGAGCTGGTCGACCGCCATCACCAGATTGCCGCTGCGCAGATAATACTCCGACATATAGTAATGGGCCTCCGCCTTCTGGCCTGCAGAGCCTGCAGCGTTGGCGATCAGTTTGACCTGGACCGGGGTCGGCGAGACCGCGTTGAACAGATCCAGCAGCACGACATGGGCGCGGTCATACTGGCCCGCGTACATCAACGATTCGGCGTAGCGGATGGTGAGCGGCACATTGCGCGGGAACAGAGACATGGCCTGTTCGAACACGAGCAGACTCTCGGCGCCCTGGCCGGAGGCCATCAGTGCCGAGCCCAGGGCCGAGTGGAAGGCGATGACGGATTCGTTTTCCTCCAGCAACTCGTAAAGGATCGGTACCGCTTTCGAAGCCTTGCCGGCCCGGATCAGGGCCACGGAGAGGCCGTAGCGCAGATGGGGATACTGCTCCGGCGTCTTCTCCAGCTGGCCGGCGAAATGGGCCACGGCATCATCGGCCGTGTGATAGGACAGCGCCCGCAGCCGTTCCCGTATCAACAGGTACTCCGGGCTTTCGTGGTAGGGCCGCGGCTCGAGCTGCTCGACCCGGCTGCGGGTCTCGGCGATACGCGTGGAGCTGACCGGATGGGTCAGCAGGAACTCGGGAATGCGGTTGGCCCAGGCGCCGTTGAGCCGGCTCATGGTCTCGAAGAATTCCGGCATGCCGTTGGGATCGAAGCCTGAATCATTCAGGATCGTGAGTCCGACCCGGTCCGCCTCGTACTCGTTGATGCGGGTGTAGTTGATCGACTGCTGAACCGCGAGGGCCTGGGCGCTCATGGCCGTCGCCTGTACCGCATCGGTCGAGGCCTGGCCGGTGACGCCCATCAGGATGGCGGCGAGCACCGCAGCGCCTGCCAACATGCTGGACCGGCCCTGGGCGGCGGCGCGCCGGGCGATGTGCTTTTGCGTGACGTGGGCGATCTCGTGGGCCAGCACGCCCGCCAGTTCGCTCTCGCGCTGAGTCGCCAGGATCAGGCCGCTGTTGACGCCGATGTAGCCGCCGGGAAGGGCGAAGGCGTTGATGCCGTCGTCGTTGACGATGAAGAACTCGAAACTCTGGTCGCCATCCTGGGCGTGGGCACTCAGACGATGCCCCAGCGAGTCGATGTATTCGTCGATCTCCGGGTCTTCAAGGATCTGATCGGCGGCCCGCAGCTGCATCAGGACGGAGCGGCCGATCTGGCGCGCGCGCCCCTTGGACAGCACGGCGTCGGACGGACTGCCGATGTCCGGGAGATCATTGCCGGCAGCCTGGACGGGCGGTGTCGGAGCGGCTCCGAACACCACCAGCGCGGCGGCGGCGGTGAGGACGAATTTACGGATCATAATCAGGGTCGTCGACTGATTAGACAGCCGGGGCAGGAACAGTTCGACGACGCCCCTATGATGCCCCAATCGGTGCCCCGGGCACAGCCCGATTGGTCAAAGAATGACCGATGCGTGGTCCGCCAGCCGTGATCGCTCGCCCCGGACCAGGGTGATATGGCCGGAATGGGGCCAGCCGCGGAAGCGATTGACGACATATGTCAAACCGGAGGTGGTCTCGGTCAGATAAGGGGTGTCGATCTGGGAGACATTGCCCAGGCAGACCACCTTGGTGCCTGGTCCGGCGCGGGTGATCAGGGCCTTCATCTGTTTCGACGTCAGGTTCTGAGCCTCGTCCAGGATGATGAATCTGTTCAGGAAAGTGCGGCCGCGCATAAAATTCAGCGATCGGATCTTGATCCGGCTCTGGAGCAGGTCCCGGGTGGCGGCCCGGCCCCAGTCGCCGCCCTCTTCGCTCTGGGTCAGGACCTCCAGATTGTCCATCAGGGCGCCCATCCAGGGCTCCATCTTCTCCTCCTCGGTGCCGGGGAGGAAGCCGATGTCGTCGCCCAGCGGCACCGTCACGCGGGTCATGATGATCTCGCGAAAGCGGTTGTGGTCGAGGGTCTGGGCCAGACCGGCCGCCAGAGTCAGCAGAGTCTTGCCGGTGCCGGCTGGGCCGAGGATGCTGACGAAATCCACGGCGTCGTTCATCAGCAGATTGAGGGCGAAGTTCTGCTCCCGGTTACGGGCCATGATGCCCCAGACCGAGTTGTGCTCGCTGTAGTAATTGTCGACCAGCTCGATGACCGAATTGTCTTTGTCATTCTCCCGGACCACAGCCTCGAAATTGCTGCCGTCTTCGGTAAACAGGAATTCGTTGGTGGTCCAGTCCTTGGTCAGAGGTCCCTGCACGCGGTAATAAGTACGGCCGTCTTCCTGCCAGGAATCCATCGCCTGGCTGTGGGATTCCCAGAAGTCGTCGGGCAGGGCGGTGGCGCCGGTATACAGCAGATCGGCGTCATCCAGCGTCTTGTCGTTGAAGTAGTCCTCCGCGTAGACGCCGACGATGGTGGCCTTGATCCGCAGGTTGATGTCTTTCGACACCAGCGTGACCCGGGACTCGGGATGCTGCTCCTGCAGTGACAGGCAGTACTCCAGGATAGTGTTGTCGGCCCGGTGTCCGGGCAAGGTGTCAGGCAGAAGCGGCTGCGACAGCCGGGTCTGAAAGAACATCCTTCCCGGTTTGCGGTTGCCGTTGCCGTTGAGTCGATGCCCGCCCGGGAGCACGATGCCGGAATCGATCTGCTGCTTGTTCAGGGCATGGATCAATTCGTCGATAAAGCGGCTGACCTGACGGGCATTGCGGGCGGCTTCGGACATGCCCTTCTTGTGGGCATCGAGTTCCTCCAGCACCATCATCGGCAGGAAGACATCGTGTTCGTCGAAGCGGAATATGGCGGTGGGATCGTGCATCAGGACGTTGGTGTCCAGCACGAAGATGCGCCGGCGTGGCTCTTGGGTCACGACTGGTGTGCTACCTGTTGTCGGGTTGGAGGTGCGGGCGAGATGGATCGGCAAGTTCAGAGATCGCGGACCGCGGTCAGGACCTCTTCGGCGTGGCCCTTGACCCGGACCTTGCGCCATTCCTGCCTGAGCACGCCTTTCTCGTCGATCAGGAAGGTGCTGCGCTCAATGCCCCAGACCTTGCGCCCGTACATCAGCTTCTGCTTGAGGACGCCGAACAGCTTGCACACGGTCTCGTCGGCGTCGGAGAGCAGCTTGAACGGCAGATGCAGCTTGGCGACAAAATTGTCGTGGGACTTGACGCTGTCCCGGGACACGCCGACGACCTCCGCGCCGGCCCCGGCGAACTCCGGATAGAGATCGCGGAAGTCCTGGGACTCGTTGGTGCAGCCCGGCGTGTTGTCCTTCGGGTAAAAGTAGATAACCAGCTTCTTGTTCTTCAGTCCGCTGAGCGCGAACGTACCGCCGCCGCTGGTCGGCAGTGAGAAATCAGGGACCTTTTTGCCTACTTCTACTTGGCTCATCGTTCCTCCGTCGATGGGTGCCGCAATCCGCTAGCCTTTGACCGGCTCCATGATTGCGTCGAGGTTGAGTTGGTCGCAGAAATCCATGAATTCCTCCCGCAGCCCCGCGATCTGCATATTGCCCGGGATATTGACCGTCATCTGCACGGAAAACATCTGCGCGCCGGTGTGAGCGGCGGCGTAACTGCGGGTATTCAACTCCGCGATATCGATGTCTCGACTCGCGAAGAAGCTTGCAAGATTGAAGACGATGCCCGCCTGATCGAGGCAGATAACGTCAACTGCGTACGGGAGCATGTCCGCCCGCTGGGGCCGTGACTCGGTCCGTCTGACCGTCACCGTAAGCTGGCTTTCCTCCCCGACTTTCTTCAGCTCCGATTCCAGCCGGGCCAGGGTGTGCCAGTTGCCGGACACGAGCAGGAGCATGGCAAATTCGGAGCCGAGCGCGGTCATGCGGCTCTCGACGATATTGCCGCCGCACTCGAGCACCGCTCGCGTCAGATCGTGGACCACGCCCGCCCGATCGCTGCCGACAGCGGTAATGACGATAAGCTGATTCATCGATGGCTGCGGGCGTGGAGAAGGTTCGCCCAACGGGTGTTCATGGCCGGAGTTTAACGTCATTGCGGGGTCAGGGAAACGGGGCTGCCGCTATTGCCAACAGGTAGGGTGGAAAGTACCATGCCGGGCCATTCTCCGGGGATTCCAGACGTCATGTTCCGAGGCAGTATCGTTGCCCTGGTCACGCCCATGAAAGCGGACCGAGGGCTGGATTTCGTGGCCCTTGAGCGGCTGACGGAATTCCATGCCCAGGCCGGCACCGATGCCCTCGTAATCGCCGGCACCACCGGTGAGTCGCCGACCATCGATCCGGGGGAACTGGAGGAACTGGTGGCCGAGGCCGTGCGGCTGGCGGCAGGGCGGATGCCGGTCATCGGTGGCAGCGGCAGCAACGACACCCGCAAAGCCGAGGATCTGACCCGGCGCGTGGCGCGGGCCGGCGCGGCGGCTGCCCTGGTAGTCACACCGTATTACAACAAGCCCAGCCAGAACGGTCTGGAGGCCCACTATAAGAAGGTGGCCCAGGCCGCGGATATCCCGCTGCTGCTTTACAACGTGCCGGGACGGACCGCCTGTGACCTGCTGCCGGAGACCGTGGCGCGGCTGGCCCGGGTCGGGAACATCTGCGGGATCAAGGAAGCAGTACCCGATCCGGGGCGATTGAAACGCCTGCGGGAACTGTGCCCGGCGGATTTTTGTCTGCTCAGTGGAGACGATCTGTCGGCGCTGGGCTTTATGCTCGGCGGTGGACACGGCGTCGTGTCCGTGACGGCCAACGTGGCGCCCGGCCCGGTCTCGGCCATGAGCCGATCGGCCCTGGCCGGCCAGACACAAGAAGCCGCCGATATCGATCAGCGACTCAGGGGATTGCATGCAGCGTTGTTTCTCGAGGGAAATCCGATCCCGGTCAAATGGGCAGTGGCTCAGATGGGACTGATCGGACCCACCCTGCGGCTGCCGCTGACCGAACTGTCCGCCGAGCACCAGCCTGCGGTTCTGGCGGCCATGCGCGCGGCGGGCATCGAAATCGGGCAGGGGGGTGCTGCGTGACCTGCCGCCACCGATTGGTGCTCGGACTGGCGGCCGTAGTCATCCTGAGCGGCTGCAATCCGTTCCGGGACCAGCAGACAAAATGCCGGATCAATCCGGCCTATCTGGAAGCGACCGTGATCAGCCCCCTGAAGGTGCCCGACGGACTGGAAGAACCGGACCCGGCCCGGGCCATGCCCGTCCCGGCCGGACCCCGGAAA
Organism: uncultured Gammaproteobacteria bacterium; assembly: GCA_965364575.1. Lineage (GTDB taxonomy): Bacteria > Pseudomonadota > Gammaproteobacteria > Steroidobacterales > XN24 > CAMYOC01. The sequence continues at coordinate 2,240 of CBDTYJ010000065.1, read as the reverse complement.
GGCGTGGTGGCCAGGAGCGACGGCATCTGTCTCGAACGCCCCCCGCAGTACTTCGCCCAGCCCGGATCGCCCAACCCCGACGGTCTGCCGGTGGCACAACTGGCGATGGTCCAGGCGAGTCCCAGTGCCCTGACTCCGGCCCAGCTGGACAGTGCCGGCTCCGGGCCTGTCCTGATCCCGGGCGCTTCCGTGCTGACCAACCAGATCGCGCAACTGCTGACAGATTGGGCCGCTGTCTGGAGTCAGCGTGATGTGGAGGGATACTTCACCTTCTATACCAGCGATTTCGCGCCCGCCGGGTACCGCGATCACGGGGACTGGCAAGCGACGCAGCGCGAGCGGTTCACCTTCCCGGCCGTGACGCTCGTCGACCTGGACAGCCTGGAGGTGGAAGCCCAGCCCGACGGCAGCGCGAAGGCCGTGTTCGTGCAGCGATTCGGCGAAGCGCCGAATTACCGGTCAGTGCTGAAGGAAATGGAATTGGACGAAGGCGGGCCCGCCGGCTGGCAGATCCGCAGCGAACGCATATTGGACGTGCTCTGAGTCATCGACGCGGGCCTCGATTGCCCGATAAACGGTGTCGGAGTATATTGCGCGTCCTTACATTCCGGAGAGGTGGCCGAGCGGTCGAAGGCGCTTGCTTGGAAAGCAAGTGTACGGTAACCCCGTACCGCGGGTTCGAATCCCGCCCTCTCCGCCAGACAGTCAGGCATTCGCTGAGTCTCCGGCCAGAGACTCGCGAATGCCTTTTCTTTCCCTGGCGTGCAGACCCTGCGGGACCGTCAGCAGACTGTCCGGAATCCAGTCTTTGGTGTGAGATACCCCGGGGCGAACTCAGCGAGCCTGACGGCGGAGTTCCACGTAAATAGCCTCGAGGGCCGCGTCGCGATGCATGACGTAGTCGCTGAAGTTAATGGCTACGGCGATATCCGGCTCGAGGTCTCCGACCCCTTCCTTGCGGAAGAATGGTGATAGCCAGAAACACTCGCTCCAGTCCCAGCAGCCGTCAGCATAGTCCTCCCAGCTGCTCCACACGTGCGCGGCGATCCCGGCATTGGGGAGTTCGAGCGGGGTCCCGCCGTTGGCTACAAAGCGCAGCCGATCGCCGACGAGGCCACCGACGATGTAAGCTCTGTCGCCGGCGAATTGCTTGATCTGGGCGGCCGCGCCGATGCCGGCCGAGAAGGTCTGTCGTGAGGTCACGACATAGATGGGCCCGTGGTCGTCCACCAGCGACGGCAGTTCTCTGGCGAACCGGGCCGTGGCGTCCGTGCCGCCGCCGTTGAAGCGCAGGTCCACGACGGCGAATACTGGTTTTCGAGCTCGCATGTCGGCTGCGACGTCCTTCAGCCAGCCGGTCAGCGATCTGCCGTCGATGTCCCAGTTGTAGTTAATCTTGACGTAGGCCCCCGCCGGGTCCTCCAGGTGCCGGTACAGGTATGGTTCATCCGGCTCGGCGAGGTACATGGGCGGTTTCTGGCCGTCCATGAGATGAACCCAGTCATCTTGGTCCGATTCCCGGATCCGGTAGTCCATCAGTTCGCGTCCATAGGGCTGTCGGTCGCCTCCCACGGGGGGCGAGCCTTCCAGGGTGCGGTCGACGATCTCGCCCGTCGCCAACCGAAACGTGAGCGTCGCGCTGTCGGGCGAGGCCGTGAAGCCTTCGGCGTGGAGCAGGTCTGGAGATGTTATGACGACGTGCGAGAAGAACGCCGAGCGACGCTCCACGCCGCCGAAGTACGGAAGGAATGCAGCGACAACCTCCGTGATCGGATGCCCCTCGACGGCAGTCAATTCCGCCCCCAGGAGATCTTCGTGGCCCATCCTGGCCTGCAGTACGAACTGGCCGTCCTCGAACGGCCCGAAGCGAACCGGAAACTGGTTGACCCGCCGCGTGCGACGGACCGGGGAGATGTTGGAATGCCCGTTGTCTGCCAGCGCGACGGCCCGCGCGACCACTAACTCGAAACGCGCCGGCGTCATGGTATCCAATTCATCCCGTACTTCAGCGAGGTAGTCCGCAAATGCTCTCCGTTTTACCTCGTCGTCGAAAGCCTTTTCGAACTTCGGGTACAGCGCAAGATACTCGAGGTCCTGCTCGTAGGCCTCTCGTTCACTGGCGGGTTCGGGGAACCCGGCTGCGGGTATCGAGGGAACGAAGATGGACTTGAATGTCCAGTACGCACCCCCGAGCAGTGTCAGGATGACCAACAGGATGAGCAGGCTGACCTTGACCCAGG
>CBDTYJ010000064.1:0-11218 GCA_965364575.1 uncultured Gammaproteobacteria bacterium | reverse complement strand
GGCCGCAGCGAGAGGTTCAATGGAACCCGAGCGCCGCACATGGGGTACGGCCGCGAACACGTCTGAGGAGCAGGACATGAATACCAAAGCCTTTTTCTTTCCAGCAATGGCCGCCGGATTGTTGTCGATCGGGACGGCACAGGCCGGTGGCGAGGTCCGCAACGAGACCGGTGGCAAGCTCGGCGTCGGCGGCGGCGCCGCGATCGGTGCCGTGGTGGCAGGCCCGGCCGGCGCCATCATCGGCGCCGGCGTGGGCGGATTCCTCGGGGACCGGCTGCAACTTGCGGCAAGCGTCGACGATCTCGAGGCGTCCCTCGGTCGATCCCGGGTCGAGGCCGAGGATCTCCGCCTGGCGCTCGATGCAGACCGTGAGCAACTGCAGCGCATGCGGCACGACCGGGCCCGGCTCGACCAGCGCATCGCAGAACTCGAGCAGCGGGAATCCCTGGCGGAGGGTCTGCGATTCGCGGTCCTTTTTCGCACCGGCAGCAGCCAACTGGACGCGGATGCCGCCGCCAGGATTGAACGGCTGGCGGCGCTGCTGGAGCATGACCCGGATCTGAGGGTCCGGCTGGACGGGTATGCCGATCCCCGCGGCGACGACGGCTTCAACATGTCCTTGTCTGAAGAGCGGGCGGCCGCGGTCCGCGAGGCCTTGCTGGAGCGCGGGATCGCTCCCGCACGCATCGAGGTCCAGGCTCACGGCCGCCGCTTGTCCGTGGCGCCGGACGGGGACGTGGACGCGTATGCGCTGGAACGACGGGTCAGCATCAGCCTCGGTGTCGAACCCGAGGAGGCGATCGTGGCCCGGGAGCGGTAGAGCGCGATACCGGACGGAGGCGGTCGGGCGGGTGCCGCGGCACCCGCCTTTTTTCCCCGTCGGAGTCCGTGAGATCATCGGGTTTTCCCTGGGTGGATCCGGATTTCCCATGCAGATCGATGCTGAACTTATTTCCCCGGGCTGGCTCTGGGCCTGCCGGGTGGCCGCCGTGATCGCTGCGGCACTGGCCGTTCGGCGTCTGGACTGGAAGGCCCTGCTGCAGGATGCGCCGACCCTGCACCGATTCGCCGCCTGCACGGTGGCCCTGCTGGTGCTGTGGTCCATCCGCGCCACCGTCGCCCAGGGCCCGGGCCTGCATATACTCGGCGTGACCACGGTGACGCTGGTGCTCGGACCTGCATCCGCGATGATCGCCACGCTGATCGCCGAGGCCGTGACCGGTCTGGCCATGAAGACAGACAGCGCGCTGGCCGCCAGCTGGCTGGCAGGCTCGGTGTTACCGGTGATCGCAACAGACGGCATCCGTCGGCTGGTCCGCCGCGCGCTGCCCCACGATCCGTTCTCTTTTATCTTCGGGTGCGGTTTCTTCGGCGCCGCCGCGGCGACGGCGGCCGCTCATCTGGGGGCGTATCTGATGGTCGGAGCGCCGGATCAGATCTGGTCCGGCGCGGTCCCCTCGTCGCTGGGTTTCTTGCTGTTGGTGGCCTTCCCCGAGGCATTTATCAACGGCTCCATCATCACCATGCTGGTGGTCTACTGCCCGCAATGGCTGGCGGGTTACGACCCGATCTACGACCGGGGCCGTCGCCGCTGAGCGGGCGGTGCTGGCATAATCACGGTCCCCTCGGATAAGGAGCAGGATCTTGCCCACGCCTCAGGATTTGTTTGTCGATGCGCCCTGTCCCGATGCCTGTCCCCTGCGTCTGATCTCGGCGCAGGCCCTGGCCGCCTGGCTTGCCGAGGCGCCCCGCGAACAGGCCCGATGGGTCCGGCGCGCCGGATTCCAGGCCAAAGCGGACAGCGTCGTGGCCGTGCCCGGGGAGAGAGGGGAGCCGGCCCTGATGCTGGCCGGTCTGGGCGAGCAGGCACCGGGGCTGCGCTCGCTCGCTGCCTTGTCCGCCAGCGTGCCGCCCGGCGACTATGTGCTCGATGGCGAGTCAGAGGACGCGGAAATCCTGGCCTTGGGCTGGGCGATCGGTCAATACCGTTTCGATCGCTACCGGGACGCCGAGGAGGGCTTGCGGCGCCTGGTCTGGCCGGGCGGCGTTGACCCGCAGCGGGTGATCAATGCGGCCACCGCGGATGCCCTGGTTCGCGATCTGGTCAACACGCCGGCGTCGGATATGGGGCCGGCCGAACTGGAGGCCGCCGCCCTCGAACTGGCGAACGAGTTCGGAGCCGAGTGGAGGGTGGTCACTGGCGACGCGCTGCTGGAACAGGATCTTCCGGCGATCCATGCGGTTGGCCGGGCCAGCGCCCGCGAGCCGCGCCTGATCGATCTTCGATGGGGCGATCCGGTCCGGCCCCGGGTGACGCTGGTGGGCAAGGGTGTCTGCTTCGATTCCGGCGGCCTCAACATCAAGCCGGCCGCCGGCATGCGCTATATGAAGAAGGACATGGGCGGCGCCGCCCACGTGCTCGGCCTGGCGCGCATGATCATGTCCGCCGGTCTCGGCGTGTGTCTTCGCGTGCTGATTCCGGCGGTGGAGAACAGCATCTCCGGTAATGCCTATCGGCCGGGCGATGTCATCACCACCCGCAAGGGACTGACGGTGGAGATCGGCAATACCGACGCAGAGGGGCGGATGGTGTTGTGCGACGCTCTGGCCCTGGCGGACGAGGAAGACCCGGATCTGATGGTCGATATGGCGACCCTGACCGGCGCGGCGCGGGTCGCCCTGGGTCCGGAGCTGCCGGCCATGTTCTGCAGCGATGATCCGATGGCCGCGCGGCTCGGCGAGCTGTCATCCGGGACCCAGGATCCTCTGTGGCACATGCCCCTGTGGGCACCCTATGACAAGGATCTGGCGAGCCCGGTCGCGGATCTCAACCACATCGCCGGCAATGCCTTTGCCGGCTCCATCTACGGCGCCTTGTTCCTGCAGCGTTTTGTCGATGCGGCCACCGCCTGGCTGCACCTTGATGTCTACGCCTGGAACGGGAAATCCCGGCCCGGCCGGCCGGAGGGTGGCGAGATGCAGGCGGTGCGTGCCCTGTTCGCGCTGATCGAGGAGCGCTACCGCGACTGAGTCCCGCGGTTGGAAAAACGACTGGCCGCGAACAGGATCAGCCACAGCAAGCCCACCGCCATCATCGACATCGCCACGGCCACGTAGCCGAAGAAATCCGGCGCCTTCATCATGGTGGACATCAACGAGTCCTGATAGAAAAAGAACCACTGGTTCTCCGCCGGGAAAACCCAGTCGTGCATAGCGTAGAACACCGCTTTCGGTCCGATGACGACGACTGCCAGGACCGCGGCCGCGAACCCGGCCCCGGTCAACAGCAGCATGCGGCCGGGTTCGGGCAGTGTGCGCCGCCTCCTGTCCAGGACCACGATCTGCAGGATCAGGATAGCCAGCGCAGCGAGACCCGCCTTCTCCAGCATCCCGACCAGGCGTGCCACATCCCTCAGGTGGGTGATCTCCGGTGGCCGCAACAATGAGCCCAGGCGTTCTCCGGCCGGGTCGTGATAGCTGAGGCTTTCGAGTCCACGGCCCTGGTCGCGGATCGCGCGGCCGATGGCTGCGAACAGACGCTGGCGCTCCTGCCTCGTGGTCTGCTCGAAACCGGCACGGTAGCGGTTTTCGGGGCCGAAGCGGTCGATGTGAACACCGATCCCGATCGGTTCATAGAGGGCAGGATAAAGATAATCCACGGACGCGAGCAGCCGCCAGGCCAGGAACAGGGCGCTCACGGAGGCTGCGGTGACAAAAAGGGACACAGCAGGCCAGCGTGCCGGTGCTGCGGAACCCGGGTCGGTCTTCACTTGACTAAATTAACACAAGGGGAGGACACGGCGGGGCGGCACGGGCGCCTGCCGGGCCATCCGTGGTTCTGATAAATTCGCGCACCAATCGCCGAGGGAGAACCGACATGCTCGGTAGAACGATTCGCATCTGGGCAACGATCCTGTTGGCGGCCGGCATGCTGGCAGGATGCTCGTCGACCGGCGAGCGGCTCTCTGGTCAGGCGGTGCTGGATTTTTCCCGGCCACCGAATCAATTCTATCCGGCCCGATTGGTGATGCTGAACGGCCAGAACGTCAATGCGCCGGCCAGCCGCAGCAGCTTCTGGGTGGATCCCGGTATCCATGAGATCGTCATCGCGGCGGCCATCAGCACCGACACCCGGATCACGTCCGGCCCGACCCGCCGTCATCAGGGGGCCGATCCGGGGCGCACCACTATCGAGGTGGAAGCAGGCAAGCGTTACAACATCGGTGCCCAGGTGATCAACGAAAGCGGTGACTGGGAGCCCGTGGTCTGGCGGATCCAGGATCAATAGCTCACGCGTCGCGACCGTGGAGCCATTTTTCTGAACAGACCGATTGGCAGATGAAGCGGAGAGGAGAAGGAGATGAAACGGATCGCATTGATGCTGGCCGCGTTGTTGTTCGTGAACACCGGCTGGGCAGGAGAGGGCACGGAAGGCAAGGCCATCCTCGATTTCGCCCAGGTCCCGGCCAAGCTGTCACCGGCGAGGCTGGCGGAGCTGGACGGCAGGAATGTGACCGGACCGGCTTCCCGGACCAGCTTCTGGGTAGAGCCGGGGGTGCATGAGATCGTGGTGACGGCGATGATCGACGATCCCGGTCGATTGCCCGGCACGATCGTCAACCGGCACGTGGGTGGCCCGGGTGATGATCCCGGCAAGACCACGATCGAAGTGGAGGCCGGCAAGCGCTACCGCATCGCGGCCCAGGCCCTGGACGACCGTGGGAAATGGGAACCCGTCATCTGGAAGGTCGAGGATATCGAGTGATCAGTCTCCGCCCGACAGTCTGCGCCGGCTGTCGGGCGGGGCCGGCGCGATCATGCTGTGCCGGTAGGGCAGCACCTCGAGCACCTCGCCGGCCAGGTGGCGCTCTTTCATCTCCCGCCAGAACGCCGCCGTCAGGATGTCCGCATGGAACTGCATGAACACGTCCAGGTGCTTCGGTTCCAGCCCCAGGAACGATACGAACTGTTCCGGGAAGACATCGTCCTCGCCGACGTAGAACCAGGCCTCCGCCTGCATCTCTTCCTCCAGCGTGGCGGCCTTGGGCATATCGCGGAAATTGCACTCCGTGACCAGACAGAGTTCGTCGTAGTCGTAGAAGATCACGCGGCCGTTCCGGGTCACGCCGAAATTCTTAAGCAATAGATCCCCGGGGAAGATATTGGTTGCTGCCAGATCGCGGATCGACTGTCCGTAATCGATCACCGCCATCCGCGCCGCCTCCGCACTGGCCTGCTGCAGGAAGAGATTCAGGGGCGTCAGGCGGCGCTCGATGTACAGATGCTCTATCACCAGCTGGCCATTCTCGAGACGGCAGGTGTCGGCGGTCTCGTTCAGCAATTCTTCCAGCAGGCTCTGCTCGAAGCGTGCAGGGCTGAAGTTCAGCAGCCGGAATTCCTGGGCGTCTACCAGCCGTCCGGCGCGATCGTGTCTGAACACCAGCTGGTACTTTTCAAGCACGTCCTCCCGGACCACTGTCTTCGGATAAGCGAACTGATCGCGGATGATCTTGAAGACGATGTCGTAGGAGGGCAGGGTGAAGACCACCATCACCATGCCCTTGTCACCCGGTGCATGGACGAAGGTATCCTCGGAATGACTCAGGTGACGGAAGAAGCTGCGATAACGCTCTGTCTTGCCCTGCTTGGCGCGGCCGAGCACCGTGAACAGCTCCGCCAGAGGCTTCCGCGGGATGATGCTGCGCAGAAACACTACGGCGTCTGCCACGGTCTCCAGATCCGCATGAAAATAAGAGCGGGTGAAGCCGAATAGCACGCTCACGTCCGCCGGCTGGGTCAGGACCGCATCTACGGCGACGCCCTCGGCTGTGCTGCGAAGACTGATCACCAGCGGCCGGTAATCGTCTTCCCGGCTCACGATCCTCCCGACCAGATATGCACGAGTACCCTGGTAGAAGACCGGCTTTAGGAATTCCAGCCGGGCCAGATTGGCGGTACCGCCGTCGGGCTGGCAGGCATCCGTGACGTGTGAGCGCACAAAGCTCAGGCTGAAATCCAGATTCTCCCAGCCGATATCGAAAGCGTAGGCCTCCAGAAGCCGTTGGCAGGCATCGTCCAGGAAGCCATCCACCGGGAAGGCATTGACGGCCGGTTCCTGGCTGACGGACTCCATCGGACGTTCTTCCAGTGCAACGTATTCGACCTCGGGGTCGATACCGACGGTGCCGAAGATGCGCCGGGTGATGGAGCTGAAATAAGTCTTGGTGAACTCCTGATCCACGTAGTCGCGGATCATCTCGGAGAATTCGATTTTGATCTGCTTCCAGAGCTGCCGGTTCTGAGCATCGGGATCCAGCCGCTGGATCAGCCATCTCACGAGCTTCTGTACCCATTTCTCGTACAGTTCGATCCGCTCGACCGCGTCCCTGTGGCCCTGTTGCCAGTCCTGCTGTTCGAAGCGTTGCCGTGCGCGACCGGTGATCTCGCGGAAGTCGTCGTTGTAGTCGCTGAAGCCATCGCGGATGGCCCTGGCACATTCCTGCGCCAGGGCCATGAGTTCCGGATCGCTGTGGCTGGCGACCGCCATCGTGGTCCTACCGCTCCGCCTACATATTGCTGATCAGCGCGTCACCGAACTCGCTGCACTTGACCTCTTTCGCGCCTTCCATCAGCCGGGCGAAATCATAGGTGACGGTGCGCTGGCCGATGGTCGTGTCCATGGCGTTGATGATCCTGTCTGCGGCCTCGGTCCAGCCCATATAACGCAGCATCATCTCGCCGGAGAGGATCAGGGACCCGGGATTGACCTTGTCCAGGTTGGCGTATTTCGGCGCGGTGCCGTGGGTGGCTTCGAATACCGCATGGCCGGTCGTGTAGTTGATATTGCCGCCGGGAGCGATGCCGATGCCCCCGACCTGGGCGGCGAGGGCGTCGGATAGGTAATCGCCGTTGAGATTCATGGTGGCGATAATGTCGAACTCCCGCGGCCGGGTCAGCACCTGTTGCAGGGTGATATCCGCGATCGCGTCCTTGATCAGGATCTTGCCGCCGTCCAGGGCGGCCTGCTGCTCTGCGTTGGCGGCGTCGCCGCCCTTCTCCGCCTTCGTGCGTTCCCACTGATCCCAGGTGTAGGTGTGATCGGGGAACTCGCGTTCAGCCAGCTCGTAGCCCCAGTTGCGGAACGCACCCTCGGTGAACTTCATGATGTTGCCCTTGTGGACGAAGGTCACGCTCTTGCGGCCGTTGTCCACGGCATACTGGATGGCGGCCCGTACCAGCCGGTCGGTGCCCTCCTGGGACACCGGCTTCAGGCCGACGCCTGAAGACCCGGGGAAACGGATCTTGCGATACTCACGGGGGAACTGCTCCTTGAACATCGCCAGAAAGCGCTCTCCTTCTGCCGATCCGCGTTCGAACTCGATGCCGGCATAGATGTCTTCCGTGTTCTCCCTGAAAATCACCATATCCACGTCCTGGGGGCTGCGCACCGGCGACGGCACGCCTTTGAACCAGCGCACCGGTCGCAGGCAAACGTACAGGTCCAGCAGCTGACGCAGGGCGACGTTGAGCGAGCGGATGCCGCCGCCGATGGGCGTGGTCAGCGGGCCCTTGATGGAGACCAGGTAATCCCGGCAGGCCTGAACGGACTCGTCGGGCAGCCAGGTGTGGAGGAGATCGTTGGCCTTTTGCCCGGCGTAGATCTCCATCCAATGGATCTTGCGCTTGCCGCCGTAGGCCTTCTCGACCGCCGCGTCCAGCACCCTGACGGTCGCCCGCCAGATATCGGGGCCGGTTCCGTCGCCCTCGATGAACGGCACGATCGGGTTGTCCGGGACGGTCAGTTTCCCATCATCGATAGTTATGCGCGCGCCTTGCTCCGGCACCACGATTTTTGCCTCTGCCATATCGGTTCGCTCCTCGCATTATTTTTTTGCCGCCGACCATGCGGACAGGCCCGCCTATCATACTCGCAGGGCTCTACGCCTCGCCACGTGGATCATGATCAGGATTTCAGGGGCTGGTGGCGTGGCGACCCGATTCCCATGCCAGCATCACGGCCTTGCGGCGCGGGCCCCATCGGTAACCACCGAGTGCCCCGTCTCCGCGCAGTACCCGGTGGCAGGGGATCATCCAGGCCACCGGGTTGGCGCCGACGGCCTGGCCGACGGCCCGGGCAGCTCCCGGTTTGCCCGCGGCCCGGGCCAGGTCGCCATAGCTGATGACGCTGCCGGACGGGACCTTCAGCAGCGCCCGCCAGACCTGGAACTGAAACCTGCTTCCGGGCACGTGCAGCCGGAACGGCGTCTGCGCCGTCCCGGAGAAGATACGCTGGGCCAGGTCCCGGGCGTCGGCATCGTCCCGCTCCAGATCAGCCGCCGGCCACCGATCGGCCAGATGGGCTGCGGGGGACTCCTCGCCGGACAGGAACTCGAGCGCGCAGATGCCTCTCGCCGATTGACCGATCAGGCAGGGGCCGAACGGGCTGTCGGTCACTCCCCAGCGCACAATCAGGCCGGCGCCGCCGTCGCGGTATTCGCCTGGCGACATGGCTTCCAGATCAACAAACAGATCATGCAGCCGTCCGCTACCGGAGAGGCCCAGGTCCAGGGCGGTTTGCAGCAGATTGGTGGAACAATCCAGCCGCTGCTTGGCGGCATCCAGGGTGACGCTGCGCAGGAACTGATGGGGTGGCAGTCCGGCCCAGCGGCGGAACAGGCGGCTGAAGTGGTGGGGACTCAGATGGACCGCCGCCGCCATCTCTGCGACGCTGGGCTGGCGCCTGAAGTTGGCCCGCACCCAGTCGATGGCGGTCTCTATGCGGTCATAGTCGCGTGCGTCGATCATGGAGCCAGTCTAATCAGACCGGCCCGGCGCGCCCACCCGAATCGTGCTGGATTCAGCCGCCCTCGGGCAGCGGACTGAGCAGGTCGTCGGGCCGGCGGACCATCTGGTCGTATCGCGTGACGGGAATGCGGAACACCCAGCCGGCCAGTTTCTCGCTGTGCCGGGCAACGGTCTCGGCGTCGGCCCTGGGCACCTCTGCCGCGGCGGATTCGTCCTCCGGTCCTTGCCCGCCGTCACTTTCGGACTCGGCCGGCGCGGGCGCGTCGGCGTCCAGGGCCATGCCGAGCTGCAGGGCGACGAACCGCTGATCCCCGATCTGCCAGGCCCTGACATTGACCAGACGGCCATCGGCCAGTCGATAGCTGATCACGGCCGCCGGCGTGCCGCCGTCGAACGCCGACTCCGGCAGCACGTCTTCGAGCCGCAGGTCCTCGAGGCTCCGGCCGATGGGGCTGGTGGCCGACGGGCTGCTGAGCGCACGGCCTTCCGGGATCCGGTCCAGGGCCAGGTGACCGTCTATGCCGAGCAGCCGCAGCTCTTCGCCGTCTTGATGGCGGATTGTCACCGTCTTCATCAGCGAAGGCGGCACGTCGAGCAGATCCGGATCCAGCCATTTCTCCGGGCTGCGGGCCGGCCGCATTTCCTCGCTCACCAGATAGCTGGGCTGTTCGCCCGGGCGGCGCACGTAAGTGCCCCGGCCGGCCAGCGTCTCGACCTCTCCGATGATCAACTGGCGCGAGACCGCGGGTCCGTCGATCGCCAGGAGAACCCCTTCGCCGCTCCCGGCGCTGACGTCTTCGACGCCGAGTCTGGCATAGAGCTCGGGATTGGACGTCTTGGGTTCCACCACCCGAGCCTCACTCAGCTTGAGCAGCAGTCGCCGGATGGCACCCGCATCGGCGGCGTAACCGTATCGCTCGGCGACGCGCCAGCCGCTGTCATCCCGGCTCAAAGTGATGCCCTGCTCCGAGCCACCGATGCTCAGGCGGATCTCCCGGACATCGTTGATCTGTTCGCCGAATCCCGCGAACAGCGGCTCGCCGTCGCCGCTCAGAGATGCCGGCGACCTTCCCCGGTCCAGCCAGAACGCGGTCGCGGCCGCCAGAAACGCGACCCCGGTGAGCACCACGAGCGTCTTGCCCTTCATCCTCGGTCCTCGTCAGCCCTGCCGGCGCCGCCGTGCCCGCACCATCGCCACGAAGATCGCGGCGACGGACAACAGCAGCGGCACCAGTCCGATGTTGACCACTTTCAGCGTCGTCCCCAGCTGTTCGATGTTGCGGTCCAGATTCCGGCGAACGTCTCTCAGGGCCTTGCGGATACGCAGCTTCTCATCCTGGAACCGCAACAGCTCGGCCTGCTGCTCCGGCGTGATGATCAACAGGTTGTCCTCGTCCTTGGCCGATTGCAGGGCCTGCAGCCGGCGTTCGGTCTCGTCCAGTTCCTGCTGCAGCGTCTGCTCCTGGGCCCGGAAGCTGGCCTCCGCCTCCCGGCGCAGGGCCTCGACGCGCTCGAAGGGCCGGGAGAAGGTGCCGCGGCTACGTACGGCGATCAGATCGCTGCTGCCAGTGAGGTTGTCCACCCCGTTGACCGCGAAACTGCCATTGTCCGCGAAGGCCTGGAAGATCCGCTGGCCGAAGAAACTCTGGACCTGGACCCACATGCGGTCGCTCAGCAGGTCGCTGTCGGCGACGACGATCAGCTGCGCCGGCTGATCCCCGGCGGCCCGGTGCTCGGGCCGCTCGCTGTTTTCATCCGGCGTGACCGGCGGCCCCTCAGGAAAGGCGCTTTCCAGATTGCCGCTGATCCTGGCAGCCATGACATAGCGCTCGCCGGAGGCGGTGAAATCATCCAGCAGGGACAGCGGGTCCGGCAGGAAACGCAGACGCTCGGCATTGGTGAGTGCAGCCTGATCGCTGCTCCGGATCAGCGGCGTCACGTCGACCGCGGCGTCTTCCCGGACACTCACGTGGCCGGCGGAGCCCAGGTTGATGCTGTCCAGGTTGGCCGTGATCACTTCTCCCGCGGCCAGCGAGTCTCCACGCGCGCCGATCATGGCCAGGTGACGGACAGCCTGCCCGGTGCCGGAGTTGACGGATAGCGCCTGGCCGGCGTCGAGCACCACCTCTGTCGGGTCCACGGAAAAGCCCCAGGCATTGAACAAGGTCTCGAGACTCGATGACCGGTCGGCGAACAGGGCGCCGCTGGCGGAGGCGGGATCCATGGGGATCTCCGCGTCGGACATGGGATCGACGAAGGCCAGCAGCTTGCCGCCGCCCATTACGAACTGGTCGATGGCGTAGAGGGTGGCGTCGCCCAGGTTCTTCGGGTGGACCACCACCAGCAGGGAGATATCCTCGTCGATGGCCTCGACCGCGGTGTCCAGATTGCGGACTTCGAACAACTGCTCGAG
>CBDTYJ010000063.1:0-11224 GCA_965364575.1 uncultured Gammaproteobacteria bacterium | reverse complement strand
GTGCTCGACGACAAGCAATGGGTCGTGCCCATCGCCACCGAGGAGTTCTACGCCCACGGCGACATCGACAAGGCGGTGCGCGAGGCGGCCGAGTCCTTCTACGGCATGCACGACATTGGTTACAGCTGGGCGGACACCATCCGCTACATGGGCATCTACCACGGAGTCGTGCCGAAGGAAGATGCGCTCGGCTGTCTGGACTGCCACCGTCCTGGAGGCAGGATGGACTGGCAGGCGCTGGGATACGACAGGGATCCTCTGGAGGCAAAACTGCGCGCATCCCGGTGAGGCTTCCTTGCTCGGGGCCGACCGGCGGGTCTCACGACCCGCCGGTCATCTGCCAAGGGGGCGGCGAGACGATCCAGGGCCGGCGCCATGCCGGCCCTTTGATGTCAGCCGATCGCGGTATCCGATCGGAGCCCGGCGAAGTCGAACAGTTGCCGGTCCATGAGATGAGACGGCGCGACGTTCTTCATAGCCGTCAGGATGGAGTCGATGCGGCCCGGATGCTCGCGCTCCCACCCGGCGATCATGGCCTTGACCGCCTTGCGCTGCATGTTTTCCTGGGACCCGCACAGACGGCACGGGATCAAGGGGAAAGCCCGGGCCCGCGCGAACCGCGCGATGTCACGCTCCCGGCAGTAGACCAGCGGTCTGATCACGATATTGCGTCCGTCATCGGAGCACAGTTTGGGGGGCATGGCCTTCAGCCGTCCGCCGAAGAACAGGTTCAGGAAAAGGGTCTCCATCAGGTCATCGGCGTGGTGACCCAACGCGATCTTGTTGTAACCCTCCCGGGCCGCGAATTCGTAGAGGGCTCCGCGACGTAATCGTGAACACAGGCCACACTGGGTCTTGCCTTCCGGCACGACTCGCCTGACCACGCTGTAGGTATCCTGCTCGATGACGCGGAACGGCGCGCCTGTCTGTCCCAGATATACCGGCAGCACCTCCGCCGGGAAACCGGGCTGTTTCTGATCCAGGTTCACCGCAAGCAGGTCGAACTCCACCGGCGCCGCGCGCTGCAGGCTGAGCAACAGATCAAGCAACGTGTAGCTGTCCTTGCCGCCGGACAGACACACCATGACCCGGTCACCCTCCTCGATCATGGCGAAGTCCTCGATCGCCTTGCCGACCAGCCCGCGCAGCCGCGCCTGCAGCCGGCGCACCGTATTGGAGGGTCTCGAAGCAGGCTTCCGAGACGATTTGGAGGACGGTTCGCGAGTGGCCAATGTCATGGGCGGCTCCAGGCTATGCGGACGGCTGCGCTGTATTCTAGCCCCGCGGGACACAGCAGGGCGCCGCTATCCGCGGCCGGTGCGCGCAAACGCTCGTCCGGATTCACGACGCCCGGTTCCTGATCGGTGGCGGGAGCGCCGGGCACGACGGCGTTCAGCATCAGCACCGCATCGGGTTGCGTCTGAGGATCAGGGGCAATATCCCCGGCGGATGGCGCGTTGAGAGCCGTTAAGACGAGAATCCTGACGGGTGGTGACCGCGACAGGGACAGTAGGGATATCTGGAAACCGGGGAGCGACGAACCACCCCGGCGGGCCTGGCGGCTCCCGAGCCGAACCTGGGCGTATTGCAATATGCGTCGCATCTAATATTTACATCAATCGACAATATTCGCCTTCCTCGCCGCAATCGGGCCGAATCCCATGGCCTGACCCCGACTCTCCCCTACACTCTGGGTGCGCTGGCCTTGGAACGAGAGGATCGAAATGAGTCGCTTCGTCGGATCCCTTGCTGTCTATCCGGCCCGCGCCCTGTTCGTCTGGTATCTGTTGCTGGTCCTCGCGGGCACCGTCCTGCTATCGCTGCCCGTCAGCCACCGGTCCGGGCTGCCCGCGGTCAGCATAAGCGATGCTCTGTTCATGGCCACCAGCGCCGCCTGCGTGACCGGACTGGTGGTCCGGGACGTGGCCGAGTTCTCCCTGGCCGGCCAGATCGTGCTCCTGCTGCTGATCCAGCTCGGCGGCATCGGCATCATGACCCTCGCCACGCTGTTCCTGGTCCGCATCATCGGCCACCAGACCCTGCGCCACCTGGCCGCCGCCCAGCAGACTGTCGGCGCGGACCTTGGGGCCGACCTGCGGGTGCTGCTGAGTGGCGTGGTCCGTGTCGTCCTGACGCTGGAATCGATCGGATTCGTCGTCCTGCTGATCGGCCGCTGGGGCCACGGGCCGCCGTCGGAGGTCGCCTGGTGGGCCCTGTTCCACGCCGTCTCCGCCTTCTGCAACGCAGGTCTCACGCTGTCACCGGATAGTCTGCAGCCCTGGGCCGGCCAGTGGTGGATCACCATGCCCGTGGCCGTGTTGCTGATCCTGGGCGGCTTCGGTTATCCGGTGTTGGTGGATCTGTTCACCAATATCCGCCACCGCAGACCCCAATCAGGCTGGCGCGGACTCAGCTTCCACAGCCGCCTGACGCTGACGGCCTCGATGCTCCTGCTCGTTCTCGGAGCGCTGGTCTTCCTGCTCGTCGAACGGAACGCGGCGCTGGCGGGCCTCGGACCGTTGCAGGCCTCGATCCTGGCATTCTTCGAGAGCGCCACGGCGCGCACGGCCGGGTTCAGCGCGGTGCCGACAGGCGCGCTCAGCACCCTCACCCTGTTCGTGCTGGCGCTGCTGATGTTTATCGGCGCCGGCCCCAGCTCGACGGCGGGCGGTATCAAGGTGACGACCATCAGTGCTCTGTTTCTCTACGGCCTGGGTCGCCTGCGTGGCCGGCATCAGGCCACGGCCTTCGGCCACGCCATCCCGGGACGCCTGATCGCGGGCGCTACGGTGGTCTTGATTGTCGGTATCGGACTGATCACTCTGGGCGTAGCCCTGATCCTGTTTTTCGAGGACAGCCGGGTGTCACATCAGGCGGCCGGCCCGCTGTTTATCCAGGTCTTGTTCGAGACTGTCTCCGCGTTCGGGACGGTCGGCCTGTCCACCGGCATCACCCGGGAGCTCGGCGAAGCATCCCGGCTGGTCATCGTGGCGATGATGTTTATCGGCCGTATCGGGCCCCTGGCGCTGGTGATGTTGCTGCTGCCGCGCGAACATGGACCGGATATCAAATATCCGGAGGGAGATCTGCAAATTGGCTAGGAACAGAAGATCGCGCTTTATCCTGCTCGGTCTCGGCCGCTTCGGCGCCGCCCTTGCCCGGGGGCTGGCGGAGAAAGGACACAGGGTCGTGGGCGTCGATATCGACGAGGAAACGGTCAGGGATCTGGAAGAGATGCTGGACGAGGGGCTGGTAGCGGACGCCACTGACCGGGAGGTGCTGCAGGCCACAAACGTGCAGGAATGCGCCGCATTGTTCGTGGCCATGGGCGATGATCCGCTGCGCAACATCATCGCCGCCATGCATGCCGTGGAGCTCGGGGCTCCCCGGATCATCGCTCGCGGGACCGATCACGAGCACGCCCGCATCCTGCGGAAGCTGGGTGATATCCAGGTCATCCTTCCGGAGCAGGACATGGGCCGCTACCTGGCCGAGCGGATGAACGCAGAGGCCGACAAAGCCCGGGAGAAGAGTGAGGGCAAGTCCGATTGAGGCTTGAAGTGGCCGTGATGCGCGTGCTCTACTAGACTACGTCGATTAACATCTGCGGCGGCCCTCGAATCGGGCCCGTGAATTACATCTGGCAAGGAAGTTAAGCCGACCCGGAACGGATACGGCGACCGGGCGGGCGCAACCCCGATCACTGTTTTTTCCCGGGTCGTTTACGCGTTTTGACTGGAGAGAGACGAACGATGAGATTGCAGAAAGTGATGGCCGTCGCCATGGGGATCCTGCTCGGGGCCTCCGTCGCGGTGGCCCAGGAAGTAGTGGTCTATCCCGCCAAGGGCCAGAGCTCCGAGCAAATGGAGAAGGATAAATTCGAGTGCTACGGCTGGGCCAAGGGCCAGTCCGGTTTCGATCCCATGGCGCCGCCGACGGCGACCGCGCCACCGCCGCCCCAGACCGATTCTGGCGCCAGCGTGGGCGGCGGTGCGGTCAAGGGCGCGGTGCTGGGTACGCTGATCGGAGGCATCGCCGGCGGCAACTGGGGCCACGGCGCGGCATACGGCGCGGCGGCTGGCGGGTTGGTGGGCGGCGTGCGCAGCCGCGATGACAGGGTACGCAACGAGCAGGCCCAGGCGCAGTGGGAGCAGCAGCAGGCCGCCCAGTACCAGCAGCGGCGGAACAATTACAACCGCAATTATGCAGCCTGCTTGCAGGGCCGCGGATATACCGTCAACTAGGAGGATCGGCCATGAAGTTTATCTCCCTGATCGTGGCCGGGATCGCCCTGGCCACCGGCACCGCGAACGCCGCGGACGACAAGCTGCCGAAAGAACTGATTTGCGCCCCGGCGGAAATCAACCAATGCACGATCGCCGGCGGCTGCGCCCGGGTATCGCCGGCGGAGGCCAATGCGCCGACCTTTATCAAGATCGATCTGGACGACAACAAGCTGGCGTTCCGCCGCTACGACGGTAGCTTCGGCTACCAGTCCATCGATAGCCGGAAGCGGCTCGACAAGCAGTTGTTGCTGTACGGCATCGTCGACTCCACCGAGCGCTCGCCCGACGGCTATGCCTGGAGCATGTCGCTGACGGAGGCTGGACGGATGGCGCTCTCGGTCAGCGCGCCGGAGACCGTTTATACCGTGCTGGGCAACTGCGAGAAGCTCTGACCCGATCGCATCGAACCGGGCGGCCAAAATGGGGCCATCCTCGGTTTGTCGGATAAAGCCCGGCCTCTACGGAGGCCGGGCTTTGTGTCTCGATTTCGGGATATAACCGTCGGCTCCCGTGTCGCCGTTACCGGCCCCGCCCTTCAGGCTACCCGCCGCACCTCGCCGTCCTCGAAAAGGGCCTGAAGACGCTGCACCGCCGCCTCCTCGCCCGCCCGGGCGGTCTCGACGTCGATGCCCTGGCCCTCGGCGTGGATAAAGCGGATATCGTCGACGCCGAGGAAGTTGAAATAGGCCCGCAGATAGCTCTCCTGGAAGTCCAGCGCCGCCGCCGGCGCATCGCCCGTGTAGAAACCGCCCCGGGCCGTCACCACGAATACCTGCTTGTCACGCAGCAGACCCACGGGACCGCTCGGCCGGTAATCGAAGGTCCGCCCCGCCCGCCCCACCAGATCGATCCAGGCCTTGAGGCCCGAGGTCACGGTGAAGTTGTACATGGGAGAGCCGACGACGACGTGATCCGCGGCCAGCAGTTCGTCCACCAGCCGGTCCGAATATCGCACTGCCTCCTGCTCCACCGGGCAGCGGGCCGTCTCCGGCTTGTTGAAAGCGGCCAGGGTCAACGCATCGGGATGGGGTGGCGGGTTGGCGCCCAGGTCCCGGTAGATCACCTCACCCCCCGCAAACCGCTGCCGCCATAGCTCGACAAAGCGACGGGTCAGCCGCCGGGTGACGGCCGAGTCGGTCATGGGACTGGAATCGATGACGAGCAGTGTTGGCATGGGGCTCCCCTGGCGGGGCGCCATTATAGCGGCCCCGGCGGCCATAGGGCCCCGGCAGCCAGTCAGGGCATCTTGAGCACCCGGGCCTCGTCCCCGCGCCCGCGCAACACCCGCACGCGTTCTCCGGGGGCGAAGCGCACATCGGCTGATTGGACGATCAGCAGGGTGCCGCCCCGGTCCATGTCCACCGTGATCTCGAGTCCGTTCTCGGCGGTAACCGCCTTCTCTACTTCGCGCCCGGCCACGGCGCCGGCGACGCCACCGACCGCTCCGGCGACCCGCGAAGTGGACCCGCTGCCGATGACACGCCCGAGGCTGTAGCCGATGGCGGCGCCGCCGGCCGTACCCAGCGGTGTCGCCTCCCCCTCGATGCGCACCGGCACGGCGGACACGACCTGGCCGAATGACACCACATAGGCCTGGCGCGCATCGCTTCGATCGTAGGAGCGCCCGCCCAGACTCTTGGCGCAGCCGCCGGTCGCCAGAGCCAGAACGAGAGCCAGACAAAGGACCGGCAGCGTCCATAAGCGGACGGTCGATCGGTGTGACGACAGATTGATCCATCCCATGGCAGGACTCCAGACAGACGGAAGACGACGATTCATCGCCTGCCACCCCGATTCTAACGCGTCAGCCCCGCTCCGGTTGACGCAGCCGGCGTCCGGGTTCGCTATCATGCGGCTCGGAATACGGCGGGTGCCCGGCCGGCGGGGCGAGGAGCGATTTGATGCAGCAGCCACAAGGCAACGAGACCTGGTCATCGCGGCTGGTCTTCCTGATGGCGGCCGTGGGCGCCGCCGTGGGATTGGGCAACCTGTGGAAATTTCCCTACACCGCCGGAGTCAGCGGCGGCGCCGCTTTCGTCATCGTCTACCTGGGCGCGGTGGCGCTGGTGGCGGCCCCTATCGTCATGGCCGAGCTGATCATCGGCCGGCGAGGGAGGAAGAGCCCCCCCGGCAGTTTCGGCGTGCTCGCCGCCGAGGCCAAGGCCAGCCAGCTCTGGCGCGGCGTGGGGATGCTCAACGTGGTGGCGGTCTTCATCATCCTCAGTTTCTACAGCGTGGTCGCCGGCTGGGCGCTGGCCTATCTGCCGAAGATCGCCGTGGGCACGTTCACCGGCGCCGACGGCGAGCTGGTCAGCGCCGAGTTCGCCCGGCTCACCGCCTCGCCGGCGGTGCTCGCCTTCTGGCACGCGATCTTTATGGGTCTGACCGTGTTTATCGTCGGCCGCGGCATCCAGCAGGGCATCGAGAAAGCCGTGAAGTTCCTGATGCCGGCGCTGTTCGTGATGCTTATCCTGCTGGTGGGTTATGCCGCCATCGCCGGTGATCTTAAGCAGGCCATCGCGTTCCTGTTCGAGGCCGATTTCTCCAAGATCGACGCCGGCATCGTGCTGACGGCGATCGGCCAGGCCTTCTTCTCGGTCAGCGTAGCCATGGGCCTGCTGATCTCCTACGGCTCCTACCTGTCCAAGGATACCGATATCCCCCGGGCCGCGATCATCATCGCCGGCGCCGATACCCTGGTCGCTCTGCTGGCCGGACTCGCCATCTTCCCGCTCGTGTTCGCCAACAACCTAGATCCGGCCGAGGGCGCAGGACTGGTCTTTATCACTCTGCCTATCGCCTTCGGCCACATGCCCGGCGGCGTCCTGTTCGGCTCGCTGTTCTTCCTGCTGCTGGTCGTCTCGGCCCTGACCTCCACCATCGCCGTGATGGAGCCCATCGTCGCCTGGGCGGACGAACACAAGGGCTGGAAACGCAAGTTCACCACCCCGGCCGCCGGTCTCGCGGCCTGGCTGCTGGGCCTGGTGACCGTGTTCTCGTTCAACCGGTGGCAGGACTTCCACCCACTGGATCAGTTTGAGACCTTCGCCGGCAAGACCGTGTTCGACCTGCTTGAATACCTGACCAACAACATCATGCTGCCGGTGGGAGGGATCCTGATCGCCGTCTTCGCCGGCTGGATTGTGCACCGGGCCGCGACGCGGGAGGAATTCGGCGAGACGAGCTCGGTCCTGTACGGCCCCTGGCGGTTCCTGCTCCGCTATCTCTGTCCCATCGCCGTCGGTGCGGTGCTGCTGGCGAGCATGACCTGAGACGGGATCGGGCCGAGATCAGACGCCGGCCGCCTGCCCCACGCCCGTCGGACAAGTGACGCCGGTGCCGCCGAGACCGCAGTAGCCGCCGGGATTCCGCGCCAGATACTGCTGATGGTATTGCTCGGCAAAGTAAAATGCCGGCGCCGGCACGATCTCGGTCGTGATGCGCCCGTAGCCGCCCGCGTCCAGCGCCGCCTGATATTGCGCCTTCGAGGCTTCCGCCACCCGCCGCTGGTCCTCGTCGTAGAAATAGATCCCCGAGCGATACTGGGTGCCCCGGTCGTTACCCTGGCGCATGCCCTGGGTCGGATCGTGGGATTCCCAGAAAACCCTGAGCAGATGCTCGTAGCGGACCTGGTCGGGATCGAAGGCCACCCGCACGACTTCGTTGTGGCCGGTGAGCCCGGAGCAGACTTCCTCATAGGTGGGGTTGGGTGTCAGGCCGCCGGCGTAGCCCACCGCCGTGACATACGCGCCGGGCGTCTCCCAGAATTTCCGCTCCGCGCCCCAGAAACAGCCAAGCCCGAACATGGCCAGTTCGATCCCGTCAGGATAGGGGGGCCGCAGCGGGCGCCCGCTCACCACATGGGGCTCAGCCGGTTCGATGGGCGTCGCGCGCCCGGGCAGGGCCTCGGCCGAGGTCGGCAGGCGATCGAGTTTTCTCCAGCCCATGAGGCCTACTCCTTTTGCAGCGGTCGGGCAGTGGTACCCGGTCCATTTGGATCAACGCCGGTCCCGGGCAGTTCCCGGCGCTGGCACGCGGAGCGAGGCTGTTGCACACTCGGCGCCTCCGCTTCCTGCGAGCCTTACCGTGTCCGACAAACCCGATCGCCGCAAGTCGCGGGTGCCCAGCACCCGTGTGGGCCGCATGCTGCGGCTCGGCCTGACCGCCGGAGAACTGGCCGCCGGCGGCCTCGGCGAGGGGCTGAAGCGGCTGACCGGGAGTTCGAGGAACGCCGGGTCGAGCGCCTTCCTCACCGGCACCAATGCCACCCGACTCGCCAGACGCCTGGCCCACATGCGCGGCGCCGCCATGAAGCTGGGCCAGCTCATCTCCATGGAGAGCGAGCACGTACTGCCCGCCGAATTCACCGACGCCCTGGCCATCCTCCGCGACGCCGGTGACAGCATGACCGACACCCAGCTCAATCGCCTGCTGGGGCGGGAATACGGCAAGGGCTGGCAGGAACGATTCGAGGAATTCGACTATGAACCGGTGGCCGCCGCATCCATCGGCCAAGTGCACTACGCCCGGGCGCCCGATGGCACCGAGCTCGCGCTCAAGATCCAGTATCCCGGCGTGGCCCGCAGCATCGACAGCGACGTCAACAACATGGCGACCCTGTTGCGGGTTTCGCGGATCCTGCCGATGGAGATGGACATCTCGGGCATCGTCGCCGAAGCCCGGCGCCAGCTCCGGCAGGAAGCCGACTATCTGCAGGAGGCCGACTATATCCGCCATTATCGCGAACTGGTCTCCGACGAATCCCATTTCCGCGTGCCCGCGGTGCATGACGATTACACCACCCGCCGCATCCTGGCCATGGATTACATGACCGGGGAACCCCTGGACGTGGTCGAGCGGGAAGAGCTGCCCCAGCACCGGCGCGACCGGATCGGCACCCTCTTCTACCATCTGCTTTTCCGCGAGTTGTTCGAATTCCGGGTCATGCAGAGTGACCCGAACTTCGCCAATTACCTGCTGCAGCGGGAGAGTGGTGATCTCGTGCTGCTGGACTTCGGGTCGACCGTCACCTTCACCGCCGAATTCACCGAGCGATACGCCCGAATCTGCCGCGCCATGCTCGATGAGGACCGGCCGGCCATGCGCCGTATCGCGGAGGAGATCGGATATCTGCAGCCGGGCTGCAGCGACGATCACGCCGACCAGGTGCTGGATCTGATCCTCATGGTATGCGAGCCCTTGCGCCACCCGGGGGGTTACGATTTCGGCGGCTCCGACCTCATCCGCCGGGCCCGGGACGCCGGTATGGACCTGGTATTCCGGAGCGGAGAGTTCCACGCACCGCCGCCGGAGACGATCTTCCTGCACCGCAAACTGGTCGGCTCCTTCCTGCTCTGCGCCCGCCTCCGGGCCCGGGTCGAGGTGCGGGAGATGATCGAAGGGTTCCTGGATTGAACCCGCTCCCGGCACAGCACGGATTTCTTTAACACGGGGCCTGCAGACTGCCCGTCATACCGATCGACGGATGCCCCGATGAAGTAGCAGGCTCCCCGCGGCCAACCGGATACCGCCGGCGGCCGCAAGACACGGCCTCTGCCCTGGCGTCTGCGCTACCTGCTGCTGCAACGGCGCCGTCCCCGCTGAGATCCGGCTGGCCCGGCTAGCGTCCTGGCCGCACGCTCACCCTCACCCGCAGGGTCGGTCCCGGGTCATGAGACATGACCCGCTCGTAGATACTGTCACCATAGCGATAACGGACCCGATAGCCGCTGATCTGCTCCTCGTAGACTGTCCGCCGGATCTCCCGGCAGCGCGAACTCTGCTGTCGTCTCGCCTCGCCGCCGATGGCTTCGTCCAGCCCCGCGTACAGCCCGTCGAGGCGCCGGCCGTCGGCCAGGATCGTCTCGCAGCGGGTGTCGGCCACCTGGGTCGGGATCCGGCGCAGCATCGGTTCCACGCCGATCACCTGGGCAGTATCGAAAACCGCACCGTCGGCATGGGCCGGCGGGGCCAGTATGGCCATGGCCAACAGGGCCCAAAGAACGAGATTCGTCCGCGACATGGTCATGCCCCCCGCTCCACCGGGAATCCCGCCGCCGCCAGCAACCTGATCGCGGCGTCGTATTCCTTGCGATCCGCATAAAGCAGCACGACCCGGTGACGGG
Source organism: uncultured Gammaproteobacteria bacterium (assembly GCA_965364575.1). Lineage (GTDB taxonomy): Bacteria > Pseudomonadota > Gammaproteobacteria > Steroidobacterales > XN24 > CAMYOC01. Next base: position 813 of record CBDTYJ010000063.1, on the reverse strand, counting down.
CCGTATCTTCCCGGAACCAGTCCAGCCGCAGGGCCGGGGCGGTGAGCTGGAGAGATTCGACGAAAGCCTCGGCCCGATAGGGTGCGGCGAAGATGGCCAGCTCCAGCTCGCCTTCGCCCTGCCAGTCCTTCGGCAGGGTCCGGGGCAGCCGGTCGCCCAGCACGTAGCGCAGGTGTCGATAGATATAGCTGCTGTACCACCTCGCGCCGTCCGGGACGCGCGAGCCGTCCACCGGGATCCGGGCGGGCCCGTAATTGTAGGCGGCCAGCGCCAGATGCATATCGCCCTGGTAGCGCTCGAGCAGCTCGGCCAGATAGCGAGCACCCGCGTCCACGTTGGCGCATGGTCGGTGGAGATCGGACAGGTTGGTAAAGCCCAGATGCCGCGCGGTCCCCGGCCAGAGGATCTGCATCAGTCCGCGGGCGTTGGCCGATGACACCGCGTCGGGGTCGAAATTGCTCTCGCCTCTGGCGACGGCCAGCAGCAGGGACACCGGCAGGTCGTGGGCGGCGGCAGCGCGCCGGAAACAGTGTTCATAGGGGAATTTCAGGGCCGGATCACGACCGGTCTCCGCGCGTCGATATTTCCCCCAGGCCACGGCCGGATCGATCTGGGCAGCATGAGCCGGTCCCGATGCAGCGCTGGACAAGACCAGCGCGACGATAATCGGCAGCAACCGGATGAAGCCCGTCATAGCTCACCCCCGAGTTCCAGTCCGCTGGCCGACTCGAGGCTCGCCAGATGGCGCCGCCGGTCCTCCTCTCCGTTATGGAAGAATGCGACCCGATATTCTCCGGGGCCGATGCGCAGCAC
>CBDTYJ010000062.1:0-11379 GCA_965364575.1 uncultured Gammaproteobacteria bacterium | reverse complement strand
CGGCCGTGCCGGTGCCGGACAGCCGGAACACGATCCGGGAGTCGTCTTCCAGGACCACGCGCACACCCTGGTGTTCCGAGACGCTGCCGTCCACCGGGTCCCGGTAGGAGAAAATATCGGCGCGTGCTGTCCGGCTCCCCGCCGCCTCTCTGCCCACGAAGGTACCGACCCGAGACTCCAGACCGTCCAGGATGTCCCGGCCGAGGCCGGCATCCGGGATAAAATAATCGTGGCGGCAAAAGGCGTGGCGGCCGTATTCGCGCCAGTGGGCGGCCACCAGCGCAGGTACGTCCAGACCCGAGGTGGCCTGCAGATTCAGCCAGAACAGCACCGCCCAGAGACCGTCTTTCTCCCGGGCATGGCTGGAGCTGGTGCCGAAGCTCTCCTCTCCGCACAGGTCTACATGGCCGGCTTCCAGCAGATTGCAGAAAAAACGCCAGCCGGTCGGCGTTTCGAAACAGGGGATGCCGAGCCGCGCTGCTACCGCGTCCACCGCACGGCTGGTGGGCATGGACCTGGCGACGCCGGCGAGCCCGCGGGAATATCCGGGTACCGAGCCGGCGTTGGCGGCGAGGATGGCGAGACTGTCGCCCGGGGAAACGACCAGGCGCCGTCCGAGGATCATGTTGCGGTCGCCGTCGCCGTCCGACGCGGCAGCGAAATCCGGAGCGTCATCTGACGCCATCAGTTGCACCAGATCAGCCGCATCGACGGGATTGGGGTCGGGATGTCCGCCGCCGAAATCAGGCAGAGGAACAGCATTGATGACGCTCTCCCCGGCGGCTCCGAGGCGGCGCACCAGGATCTCTTCGGCATAGGGGCCGGTGACAGCATGCATGGCGTCGAATCGCATGCGGAACGGTCCGGCAAGGAGTCCGGCGATGCGGTCGAAATCGAACAGCGACTCCATCAACCCGGCGTAACTCGCCACCGGATCGATGACTTCGAGTTCCAGCTCACCGTAACGATGCGTGCCCGGCCGATCCAGATCCACGGGGCCGATATCCGCGCTGAGATAACGGTCCAGGGACCGGCTCGCCTTGTAGATCTCGGCGGTCAATGCCTCCGAGGCCTGTCCGCCGGTGTGGGTGTTGAATTTCAGCCCGAAGTCACCGTCGGGGCCGCCGGGATTGTGGCTGGCGGTGAGCAGAAACCCGCCCAGGGCCGAGCGCTCGCGGATTAGAATGGATGCCGCCGGCGTCGACAACAATCCGCCGACACCGACCACGAGTCGGGCGACGCCATTCGCAGCGGCCATCTCCGCCAGTATCTGCAGCGCTTCGCGATTGAAATAACGGCCGTCGCCACCGGCGATCACGGTGCTGCCCTGGAAATCGCCTGCGCTGTCGAAGATCGACTGCAGGAAATTCTCCAGGTAATTTGGCTGCTGGAAAACGGAGACTTTGCGGCGCAGCCCGGCGGTGCCGGGTTGCTGATCCGGGAACGGTGTAGTCGCAACACTTCTGGCGTTCAATGTCAACCGACTCTACGACAGAGTTAGGAGAATACGCTGTGCTATATTCGAGCCCATGATAGCAGACAGCCTGCTGCGTCTACCCCGACCCGCGAGGGTCGGAAGTTTCGCTGCATTGATGTCTCTCTACGAGAGCAACTTCGTGCGGCTTGGCTGGCTATTCCCGAAACAAAACCAGCCGCTCGATGCCATGATCTCGACGCCGCGCGACGACCTCCCGCTGTATCTGGACGTGCTGGAGGATTCGCGCTACACCACCACGCTGCGGCTGACTTACCTGTTCCAGGATCCGGACGGCGTGGTCGCTGATCCGGATCTTCGAGTGCGTCTCTATCACGATGCCCGGCTGGCCGAGGCCATGGCCTGTACCGACCACCACCGGCATGCCGCGCTGCGCCAGCTCGACCCGGGTCCGGGCGCGGAGCTCTCCCGCCGCTGGACCCGAAACGTGATGCTGAACAAGTGGCTGGAGTACTGTTCGGACAAGGGGCATCGTTTCGTGGCCCGCGAATCCGACCCCGTGCAAGCCTCCAAATCGTGAATCAGTTCCGGCAGATCCCGCCGGTTTTCGTGATTCAGTTCCGCCAAAGCGCCCCGGACCATCGGTTATTCTCCGTCGTGTAGCGGTCTGCGGCCGCAGCCGGCACAGCCGGCCGCGCCGCAGTTTCGTAAACCGGCATGGTCAGGGTGATGATTACGCGCAACGAATCCGAACACGACGAACAGCTGGTCAATCTGTTCCGGAATCGTGCTCAGCTCAAGAAGGCCTATCTCGAGCTGCAGGATCAGTGTGCCAGACTCAAGGACGATCTGCGCAATTCCCAGGCGTCCACGCGCCGTGCCGAGGAACGGCTCGAAGCGATAGAGCGCCTGATGGCCAAACCCGAGGCGGGCTTCAGCGGTCTGGTCTATTTCCAGCTGCGGTCCCTGTGGCGGGCCTGCAACGAACAACTGCAGAAATTCACCGAGGAGCTGCGGCGCCAGCAGGACGACCGCGAGCGCAAGCGCCAGATCCTGCGTTTCAATGAAGATCGTGGACGGCGCCTGGAAGATCTGGCGGATCTGGTCAAGCGGGTCAAGGGCGAGACCGACGCCTGTGCCGCGCAGGTGAGGGAGATCGAGGAAGAACTAGGGCGTCGCCGCGGTTTCTGGAATTACTTCCGCCGCAAGGAACTCAACCGCCAACTGGAAGAAGCGGCCGCGGAGCAGGCCACGGCGCGCCAGCGGCTCGACGAACTGATCGACCGGAAGCTCAAGATCGAGGCGGAGCCCTGGCCGGAGTTCGATGGCTTGAGTATCGAGGGTAGGCGGGTGATCAATATCGCCGCGATCGCATACGCCTATCAGTTGTTCGCCAGGCTGAGCGTCAACGACATCGCCCGTCTGTGCAAGGACGCGGTGGTGCGGCCGATCCAGGATCACAAGTACGGATCCGAGGAAGACTGCAGCCGTCTGATCGCGAAGATCCGGGCTCTGTCGGAGCAGGTCGCGACCGGCAAGGTCGACGCCGAGCAGCTAAGACAGCTGGCCAAGGACATACGCAAGCATTGCGAATTCCGCAATCCGGATGAAACCGTGCCCATGGCGAATTCCCTGGACGACATGATCCTGTACGACGGCAAGGGCAGGCAGATGCCGGCGCGTACCAACGTGCTCGCAGAGGAATATTGGGACGTCTACGACGTATTTCTGTCCTGATCCGGCCTGACACCCGACCCTATTCGCCGCCGCCCGCGACCGGCCGCGCTTTCCCCGCCCCGCGTGAGACCGCCATCACCTTCCGTGCCCAGCGGTTCAGATCGTCGAACACGGCGTAGAGGTAGGGCACCAGCAACAGCGAGGTCAGCGTCGAGAAGGCCAGCCCGCCGATAATGGCGCGGGCCATGGGGAAGTAGGGCGGCGAACCGATATTGTCCCCTCCGACCTTGGTGGTGCTGATGGCCAGCGGCAACAAGCCGAGGATGGTGGTCAGCACGGTCATCAGGATCGGCCTCAGGCGGTCCCGGCCGGCCTGGAGGATCGCGGCGTCCCGGGCTATCCCCTCGCGGCGCAGATTGTTGACGTGGTCGATCAGGACGATGCCGTTGTTCACCACCACGCCGATCAGGATCATGATGCCGATCGAGGCCATGAAAGAGAACGTGGTACCGGTGATCAGGAAAAACCAGAACACGCCGACGATCGAGAACGCGATCGAGGTGATGATCGACAGGGGATACAGAGTCGACTCGAACAGAGCCGCCATGACGATAAAGATCAGCGCGATACCCAGCATGATGTTGACGCCCATGATCTGCTGGGTCTCATCGGCCCGCTCGAATCCGGATCCGAATTTCCAGGCATAACCGGGCGGCAGATTGAAGCTGTTCATCAGGCTCTCCACCGACGGCCGTATCTCGTCCATGGTGGTGCCATCCAGGGATGCTTCGATGACCGAGGCGGTCTTGCGGTCGATCCGCTGGATCTCCTGGAGGGCTCGCCTGACGTCGAAATCGGCGACGCTCGCCAGGCGCACGCGCTCGCCATCCGGGGTAAACAGCGGCAGATCGGCAAGCTGCTCCACGCTCTGGCGATCGTCCTCACGGAATGCCAGGCGGACATCTATCTCACCGTCCTCGCCCCGGAAGTCGCGCAGGTTCTCGCCGCGCAGGGCCACGGCCACGGCCGACGCCACGTACTCGGGCGTCAGACCGAGCTGGCCCGCGCGGTCGCGATCGACACTGATCTGCACCTCCCAATCTCCGGAGCTGATGTCCGAACGCACGTCCGTGAGGCCCTCGAGGGAGCTCAACACACGGATCACCTCGGGCGTCAGACGAGTCAACTCGTCAGTGGATTCGCCGCTGATCTGGATACTGAAACCTTCCTGCCCGCCCTGTTGCTCCAGGTCGAAGCTCGGCTTGCCGATAACGATCTCAGGCAGATTCTCCTCGATCCGCTCGATCACCTCGCCGGTCGGTACCTCCGCTTCTTCCTCCGGCGTCAGCAGGATCACCGTCTGGCCGCGACCAGGATCGTAGTAGCTGTAGACCGAGCGGATATCGAAGTATTCCTGATTTGCGAACAGGTATTCCTCGATCTGGTCGACGGCCTTCTCAACCCGCTCGACGGGGTAGGTGCCATCGATGTTGTAGACCAGCATGAGACGGCGTCCCGCTTCCTGGGGGAAGGTGTCGAAGGTGACCAATTTGAGCGGTACGGCCACGCTGCCGAGAGTCAGTACCGTGATCAGGGCCATGATCCAGCGGCGCCGGAGGCCCCAGGCCAGCGCCTTCTCGTAGCGGTCGATGAGCCGACCCATGCGCGAGCCGCCGATGGTCGGCGGCGGCGGCGGGATGCGGGCTGCCAGCATAGGTACAAGAGTCTGGGAGATCGCCAGTGAAGCGAGCATGGCGACGACGATGCTGGCCGCCACATGAGTCAGGAACACGGTGATGTCCGTCTGCGTACCGAACAGCACGGGCAGGAACACGATGATCGAGGTCAGGGTCCCGGCCACGACGGCCAGGCCGACCTCACGGACGCCCATGACGGTGGCCTTGAACGGGTCCTCCGGCATCATCTGGCGGTAACGGAATACGCTCTCGGTGACCACCACCGCGTTGTCCACCAGCATCCCGATCGCCAGCATCAGGCCCATCATCGACAGGATGTTCAGGCTGATGTCGAGGAAATACATGGCGCCGAGCGTGATCAGGATCGAGAACGGCACCGCCAGCACGACGATCGCGGTGGTCGCTGCCTGACGCAGGAACAGATACAGCACGGCGAAGGCGAGGGCGGCACCGATGGCTCCGGATTTGAGCAGATTGGACAGCGACGAGGTGACGCCGTCGGCCTGACTCTCGAGCGCGAAGATATTGATGCCCTGCATCTGCGGCGTCTTGCCCGCTTCCTCGACTTCCGCGGTCACGCGCCTGGCCACATCCACAAGATTCGACCCGGTCTGTTTATATATATCCAGACCGATGGCGTAGGAGCGATCCAGATGGCGCCCGTAATTGCGTTCCGGCGCGCGCATCCGGACATCGGCGATCTCGCCCAGCCGCAGATTCTCGCGGATCAGGATATCGCGGACTTCGTCGACCGATCGCAACTCGCCGATCGGACGCACGCTGAAGCGCCGTTGATTGTCGGTGAGGCGGCCGGCGCTGACCGAGAAATTGGCTTTCTCCAACAGACTCCGGAGTTCGTTCAGATCGACGCCGTGGGCGGCGACCCGGTCGGCGTTGAGCAGGATCAGAATCTCCCGCGGGTCGACGCCGTAGAGTTCTACCCGGGACACGCCGTCGAGCCGCTCGATCCGCCGCTTGAGGTTGCGGTCCAGCATGTCATAGGCGTCGGACAGATCGCGCTCGCTGGAGATGCGCAGGTTCAGGATCGGCTGATCGCCGAATGAGCCGGTGAAGATGAGGATGCGCTGGATATCGTCCGGAAGCTGATCACGCACCGCGTCCACCTTGGCCCGGGCCTCGATGCCCTTGGCGCCGGTCTCGGAATCCCAGCTGAACTGCAGGAAGATCTCGGCCTGGTCCTGGCGGGAAGTGGAGCGCATCCGTTCGATGCCGCTCAGAGTGGCGAGTGACTCCTCGATCGGCCGGGTGATCGTGCGCTCGATCTCCTCCGGGGTCGAGTTGGGATAAGGGACCTGGATGAAGATGCCCGGAAACTCGATATCCGGGAATTGCTCCAGCGGCAGCAGCCGTACCGAAACCAGCCCGATCAGCGCCAGCGCCACGAACACCATCACCGTGGTGACCGGTCGTCTGAGCGCGATCTCCGTGTGTTTCATGTGCCGGCCCCGGAGGCTGCTTCGATCGGGGTAGTCTCCGCCGCCACCCATCGCTTGCGGTCGATCAGGGAGTAGACCACCGGTATCACCAGCAGGGTCAGGAAGGTCGAGACCAGCAGGCCTCCGATCACCGTGACCGCCATCGGCGCCCGCACTTCAGCGCCCTCTCCGAATCCCAGCGCCATCGGCAGCAGGCCGAGCGTGGTAGTGAGCGTGGTCATCAGGATCGGGCGCAGGCGCGCCTGCCCCGCCTCGACGATGGCGTGGGTCCGGTCCTTGCCCTCCGTCCGCAACTGGTTGATCAGGTCGACCAGCACGATCGCGTTGTTGACCACGATCCCGGCCAGCATGATCAGGCCGATAAATACCACCACGTTGACCGTGGTTCCGGTCAGGAACAGTGCCAGCACCGCGCCCACGAGGGCCAGGGGGATGGTGAACAGGATGACGAACGGATGCAGCAAGGATTCGAATTGCGAGGCCATCACCAGGTAGACCAGGAAGACGGCCATGGCCAGGGTGAATGTCATCGACCTGAATGAGTCCTTCATCTCTTCGCTCTGCCCGGTGACCAGGGCGGTGATGCCTGCCGGCATCGGCGTCGCTCCGAGGATCGACGTCACCTCGTCCACCGCGGCGGACAGATCACCATAGTTCAGATTGGACGAGATGACCGCCACACGCTCCTGATCGTGGCGCCGGATCTCGGCCGGTCCGGTCGTGATCTCGATGTCGGCGACCGCCTTCAGCGGGATCGGCCGCGGGCTCTGCGGATTGATGATCAACTCCTCGATCTCCGTGACCGACGACTTGCGGGTATCGACGCTGCGTACGAGCACATCGATCTTCTTGTCGCGCCAGGTATAGCGGGTCGCCACCTGGCCGCGTACCTTGCTGACCACCACATCGGCGACGTCGCGGACCACGAGGCCCAGCCGCGCCGCCCGTTCCTGATCGAACAGGATCTGGATCTCGGGATTACCGGCCTCCACGGTGCTCTTGATGTCGGCGAAGCGCGGCGAGTCTTCCAGCCGGCCGACTACGTCTGCCGCCACGTCCTCCAGCAGGTCCAGGTCGTAACCGGTGATCTCTACTTCCAGGGGGGTACGGAAGCTGAACAGGGCAGGGCGGCCGAATTCGTAGGTCACCCCGGGGATCTGGCCCAGCGCCTGTCGCATGGCCGCCATGGCGCGGTCCTCGTCTTCCCGCGTGGCGCCGCTTCGCAGCCGGACGTTCAATTCACCCGTGTTCTCCCCCGCATCGACCGGGCTGGCATCCAGACGATTACCGGTGCCTGCCACGGAGAATGTCAGATCCAGATTGTCGAGCCCGGCCGCCGCGGCTTGTACCCGCTGCAGTGCCTGGTCGGTGGCAGCCAGCGGCGAGCCGCTCGGGAGCCGGATCTTGACGTTGAATTCACCTTGGGCCAGCTGCGGGATCAGTTCCGAGCCCAGACGCGGGACCAGCGAGAGCGTCCCCGCCAGGGCCAGGCCGGCAGCAAACACGATCAACCAACGATGGCGCAGGGACCAGCCCAGCAGACCCGGATAGATGCGTGCGAGCAGCGCGTAGAAGCCCTGGAATAGCCAGACCATCGGCCTGAGGATCCAGTTCATGAGGGTGCCGAAGCCGCGGAAGATCCAGCGGAACAGACGCACCACCGCCGCCATGGCGCGGGTGAACCACCCGGGCGGACGCGTGTCCGCGGGATCGCTGAAACGACCGCCGGCGCTCATGGCCGCCAGCATCGGGATCAGGGTCAGGGCCACCAGCAGCGAGAACAGCAGCGCGTAAGTGACGGTGAGGGCCTGGTCCCGGAACAACTGCCCGGCGATGCCGCTGACGAAGACCATGGGGAAGAAGACGGCGACCGTGGTCAGGGTCGCGGCGATCACCGCGGTGGCCACCTCGCTGGTGCCTGTGCGTGCCGACGCGAGCACATCGAGCCCCTGCTCTTTCTTGCGGACGATGTTCTCCAAAACCACGATGCTGTTGTCTACCAGCAGACCGACCGCCAGCGCGATGCCGCCCAGCGACATGATGTTGAGCGTGATGTCCGACGCGTACATCAACACGAAGGTGCCGATCACGGATATAGGGATCGCGAGGCCGATGATGAACGTGGCGCGCGCGTCGCGGAGGAAGGCGTAGAGGACCAGCACCGCCAGCAGACCGCCGATCAGCGCGGCGGACCGGACCTGGCCGATGGCCTGGCTGATAAAGGTGGATTGATCGTAGATGGCCACCAGTTCTGAGTTGGCAGGCAGGCGCGCACCGAGCACTTCTACTCTGTTGTTGATGCGGTTCGCCACCTGGACGGTGTTGGCGTCCCCTTCCTTGTAGATCGCCAGCTCCACCGATTCACGACCGTTGATCCGGGTGATCGCCTCGCGCTCCTTGAAGCCGCGCTTTACGCTGGCGATATCGCGCAGATAGACCGGTCTGCCGCCGGGCGTGGCGATGATGGCGTCGGCGATCTCGTCCACGCTCTGGAACTCGTTGATGGTGCGCACCAGGAAACGTTGCGATCCTTCCTCGAGCCGCCCGCCGGACAGATTGACGTTCTCGGCCCGGATGCGTCCGGCGACGGTGTCGATGGAGATGCCGAGCTGGGCCAGTTTCTCTTCGTCCACCAGGATCTGGATCTCGTCCTCGAAGCCACCGCTGACTTTGACTGCGGCAGTCCCCTCGACACCTTCCAGATCATTCTTGAGATTGTCCTCGGCGAACCGGCGCAGGAGCCGGAGGCGCAGCGCCCGGTCCTCGATCGAACCGGCCACCGCCGCCTCCGCATCGTCCACCAGCGCCAGTCTCTGGATCGGCTCGCTGGATGGATCGAAGCGCAGCAGCAGCGGACGCTCGGCTTCCAGAGGCAGCTCGAGGATATCCAGCTTTTCCCGGACGTCGACACCGGCGATGTCCATATCCGTGCCCCAGAGGAACTCGAGGGTGACGTCGGACTGGCCGGAGCGGGAGACGGAGCGCACCTTGCGTACGTTCTTGATGACGCCGACGCTCTCCTCGATCGGCTTGGTCAGCAGGTTCTCTATCTCCAGCGGCGCGGCTCCCGTGAGCTCCGTGCGGATGGTGATCGTCGGATAGGAGAGGTCCGGCAGCAGGTTGACCTTGAGCCGTGACAGCGACACTGCACCGAACAGCAGGATCGCGACCGTGAACATCACGATCGTTACGCGTCTCTCGGTGGCAATCTCTACTAGCTTCATCGCTGGTCTGACTCTTGTGAGCGAAGTCTTTTGAACAAGCCGGGACTCAATCGGCGCTGACTACGGCCGTGTCGATCACCTTGACGGCGGCGCCATCCTTGAGACCGGTCTGGCCCATGATGATGACGTCTTCGCCGTCCCCGATCCCGGCGGTGATCTCGACCGCGTCGCCACGGGAATATCCGGTCTTGACCGTCTTCCTGACCGCGCTGCCGTCCTCGACGACGTATACGAATTGTTCCTCCTCGTCCTCGATCAGCGCGGCGCGCGGCAACAGCAGAACATCCTGGCGCGAGTCGTAGACGATCTGGAAACGCCCGAACATTCCGGGTTTGAGGCGCATCTCTTCATCCGGCACCGCGATCGTCACCTTGAACGTACCCGTCTCGGGGTCCACCACGGGGCTGATCCGGAGGATCGCGCCGCGGAATCGCTGGCCCGTGATTGCGTCGAGGGTGAGTTCTGCCACCTGGCCTGGCGCCAGCTTGCGGAATTCCCGTTCCGGGACGAACAGATAGGCCAGCAGGGGATCCATATCGGTGATACGGAAGACCGGGTCATTGGGTGAGATCGTATTGCCGACCTTGATGAACCGTTCCGAGATGACTCCGTCAATTGGCGCCCGAATCTCGGTGTAGCTCAACTCCAGCCGCGCCAGTTTGTGGGCGGCGCGCAGGGAGTCGAGCTCGAATTTAATGTCCTCGAAAGCCCCTGAACTGACCAGGCCGCGCTCGTGCAATTCCACGTTGCGCTCGTATTCCTGCTCCAGTTTCTTGAGATTTGCCAGCGAGCGCTCCGCTTCGAGTCGCAGACGGTCTCCGTCCAGGCGGGCGAGCAACTGACCGGCTTTTACCTTGTCACCTTCCTCGGTGCGGATGTCGATGACCTCGCCGCCGACCTTGGCCACGACCTCGGCTTCCTCATCCGATTCAAGCGATGCCGTGCCGGAGTAGACGGCGTAGACGTCACCGCGCTCTGGCTGTGTTACCTCCACCGGAACCGGCGGCACCTCTTCTTCGTCTTCGGTCTTATCTGCCCGGGCGTCGCCCGCCGCCCCGCCTGTATCCTGGCACGCGCTCAGTAACAGGAGGGCGAGTATGGCGGCTGGCGCCGCCCAGCTAGACCCAGGCGTCATGTATGGTTCCCTGTCGTCGTATTGTGAACTTGGAGCTTCTACTGGCAGGACGGCTTCAGATTTGATGGTCCGCGTTGTCCTTCTTCACTGGTGTGCCGTCCTTGAGACCTGCCTGACCGACCACGATGACTTCCTCCGATTCGTCCAGTCCGGACAATACCTCGATGCTGTCATCGCTGGCGAAGCCGGTACCGACAATGCGGCGTTTCGCCGTGCCGTCCTCGACCACGAATACTGCTGTTTCGGCGTCTTCCTCCAGTACTGCTTCGGCCGGTATCAGAATGGCATCGGTCCGAACATCGTAGACGATCTGAACCCGGGCAAACATCCCGGCGCGGATCTCACCGGCCGGATCATCGACCTCGAGGGTGACGCGAAACGTGCCCGTGCCGGGATCTATGGCCGGGCTGATGCGAGCCACCTGGCCGCCGAACTCTTCCCCTGGCAATGCATCCAGAACCAGCTGCGCGGACTGGCCCACTTCGAACTGGAAAAGGTCTTTCTGCGGTACGTACAGGTATGCCACCAGGCTGGCCGGATTGCTGATCCGGAACAGAGGGTCGCCGCTCATGGCGTTGTTGCCGGGGCGCGCCAGTCGCTCGCTGATCACTCCCGCGATCGGGGCCCTGATCTCCGTGTAGCTCAGCTCGAGCCGGGCGAGGCGATAGGCGGCGTCCAGCGCATCGAGTTCGAAGCGAAGATTCTCGAATGCCCCTTCACTGACGAGTCCGCGATCGTGGAGTTCCACGTTCCG
>CBDTYJ010000061.1:0-11676 GCA_965364575.1 uncultured Gammaproteobacteria bacterium | reverse complement strand
TTTCGACCACGCACAGCTACATCGTCCAGGGCGCCAGCCTCGGATCGGTAAAGTCTCTGGTGACGGACCTGGGCGGCGAGATCACCCATGAGCTCGGCATCATCCGGGCGGTGGCGGCCGAGCTGACTGCCGGCCAGGTGGCCGCGCTTCGTGACCACGATGCGATCCGCAAGGTTTACGGCAACGACGCTGTCGAAGTGGCCGGCAAACCGGACAGGGGCGGCACCAACGGCAACGGCAGCTACACGGTCCTGGACACGCATTACAGCGCCCTGGTCAACGCCGACGACGTGCACGCCATGGGGATCACCGGCGAGGGCATCGGCATCGCGGTGCTGGACACGGGCCTGTGGAAGCACGACGGCATCAAGTACGACCCGGCCGGCAACCAGCGGCTGGACGCGCTCTACGACGCCATTTCGGACACCCAGGGCAACCCGCTGTCTGGCTCTGACGCCGGCGGCCACGGCAGCCACGTGGCGTCCATCGCGGTCTCCAGCCTGCAGACCGCGGAAGGCCTGTACAACGGCATCGCGCCGGGCGCCCACGTGATCTCGGTGCGGGCATTCGATGAGAATGGCCAGGGCACCTACGCCGACGTGATCCGCGCCATCGACTGGCTGGTGGCGAACCGGAAGAAGTACAAGATCAAGATCCTCAACCTGTCGTTCAGCGCCGAGCCGCGCTCCCACTACTGGGACGACCCGCTCAACCAGGCGGTGATGGTGGCCTGGCGCAGCGAGGTGTTCGTGGTGGCGGCCGCCGGCAACCGTGGTCCGGGGGCCATGACCATCGGCGTGCCGGGCAACGTGCCCTACGTGATGACCGTGGGCGCCATGACCGACAACTACACGCCGGCCGACGGCTCCGACGACCGGCTGGCCACGTTCTCCTCGACCGGTCCGACCTACGAGGGCTTCGTCAAGCCCGAGGTGGTTGCGCCGGGCGGGCACATGCAGGGGCTGGTGCAGGGCAATTCGACCCTGGCGACTGTCTATCCGCAGTTTTACACCAGCGACATGTACTTCGAGATGTCCGGCACCTCCCAGGCGACGGCCGTGGTCTCCGGCATCGCGGCCCTGGCCCTGCAGGCCGAGGCCTGGCGTGGCGTGGACGAGCTCAAGTGCAAGCTCATGTCGGCGGCCAAGCCGGCGGTGAACCCGGACGGCACCCTGGCCTACAGCATCTTCCAGCAGGGCGCCGGCCTGGTGGACGCCTACGCGGCGGTCATGAACCAGACGGTGGACTGCGCCAACCGGGGCCTGCACATCGACAACGACATCGACGGCTATCAGCACTTCGGCGGCCGGGCCAACCAGAACCCGGACGGCAGCTACTACCTGATGGGCATGGACGGCTACATCTGGACCGATGGCGGCGTGGGCACCGAGGGATACATCTGGACCGACGGCTACGTCTGGACGGACGGCTACGTCTGGACCGATTCCTATCTCTGGACGGACGGATCGGTCAACGCGAATGGCTACATCTGGACCGACGGCTATGTCTGGACCGACGGCTACATCTGGACCGACAGCAACGTCAGCATTGGCGGCTACATCTGGACCGATGCGCTGACCGAGATGGCCACCATGAGTTCCTGGGTGGATCCGGAATAGCGCGATAAATCTCCCTCTCCGAGCCGCGGGTATTGCCCGCGGCTTTTTTTGCTGCCGAAACATGGCAGATCGGGCCCGCTGTCATCACTCGGAAGAGCTGGCGCGTCACGGTGGGCACCGGGGCCGCTACTCGTGGCCCGGCGGCATAAGGCGCGCCCGGCCGATTACTGGCCACGACCGCGGCTCATTTAACCGCAGGATTATGCGAACCGGGTCACAATTTCGGGTCACCCGAACGTAGCCGTGACACGGATTGATACGGCTACGGAGGGTGTAATGGGTCCCGTAGATTTGCATATGGAATGTCTGTTCGGTCTGGAACGGACGATGGACCGGCGAAACGAGGATCGCCGTCACAACGCGAGAAACCGGAGCAGAATGATGAAAAGCCGAACGCGCACACGCACCGCACCCGCCGTCGCCCTGGCGACGCTTGCGCTGGTGGGATTGCTCTACGCCACGACTCCGGTCGACGACGCCGCCGATCCGGCCCGTCACAGCTACATCGTCCAGGGCCAGAGCCTCGCCTCGGTGAAGTCCCTGGTGGCGGCCGAGGGCGGCGAGATCACCCACGAGCTAGGCGTCATTCGGGCGGTGGCCGCAGACCTGACCCCCGGCCAGTTGGCCGCGCTCCGGGCCGACGCTGCGGTTCGCCGCGTCTATGCCAACGGCGCCGTCGAGACCGCCGGCAAGCCGGTCAAGACCGACGGCGGCGGCGCGGGCAGCTCTGATGTCCTCGAGACCCATTATCCGACGCAGGCGGGCGCCAAGGATGTCCACGGCAGCGGCATTGACGGCAGCGGGGTCACGATCGCGGTGCTGGACACCGGCCTCTGGAAGCACGAGGGCATGCGCTATAACTCCGCGGGTGGAGAACGCATCAAGGCTGTCTATGACGCGATTACGGACATTGCCAGTTCGCCGCAGAGCGGTTCCGATCCGGGCGGGCACGGTACCCATGTTGCCAGCATCGCCGTCTCCAGCCGGATCACGGCCGAGGGCAATTACAACGGCGTCGCGCCGGGCGCGAGCCTGGTCTCGGTGCAGGCCTTCGACGAGCACGGCCAGGGCACCTACGCCAACGTCATCCGCGCCATCGACTGGGTCGTGGCCAACAAGGACACCTACGGCATCCGGGTGCTGAACCTGTCCTTCAGCGCCGAGCCGCGCTCCTACTACTGGGACGACCCGATCAACCAGGCCGTGATGGCCGCCTGGCAGCAAGACATCGTCGTGGTGGCCGCCGCCGGCAACCGCGGCCCGGCGCCGATGACCATCGGCGTGCCCGGCAACGTCCCCTACGTGCTGACGGTCGGCGCACTGACCGATAACTACACCCCGGACGATTACAGCGACGACGAGCTGGCCTCATTTTCGTCCACCGGCCCCACGGTGGAAGGCTTCGTCAAGCCGGAGATCGTCGCCCCCGGCGGTCACATGCTGGGCCTGATGAACCCGACCTCGACACTTGCCCAGGACTACCCGGACTTCTTCGTGGCGGAAAAGTATTACTTCGAGATGTCCGGCACTTCGCAGGCCACGGGCGTGGTCAGCGGCGTGGCGGCGCTGATCCTGCAGGCCGACCCGACCTTGACGGCCGACGAGGTCAAGTGCCGCATCATGGCTTCGGCGCGCGTGGCCCTGACGGGTAAGGGCGGCAACAAGTCCCTCGCCTACTCCGTCTATCAGCAGGGCGCCGGCATGGTCGACGTCTTTCGCGCCATCACCAACCAGGAACGTGACTGCGCCAACCGGGGTCTCGATATCGCCGCGGACCTCGCCGGCACCATGCACTTCGGCGGGCCGGCCAACCAGGAAGCCGACGGCAGCTATTACCTGCGCGGCAACCTGGACTCCAGAGAGTCAGGCTACGTCTGGGACGGCAGCTACACTGACACCGGCGGGTTCGCCTGGACCAAGGGTTACATCTGGACCGACGGCTACATCTGGACGGATGCCTACATGTGGACCGACGGCGTCGGCACCGATGGCTATCTGTGGACCGATGGCTACGTCTGGACGGACGGCTATGTCTGGACCGACGGCTATATCTGGACCGACGGCTATATCTGGACCGACGCGCTCACCGAGATGACCTCCATGAGCAGCTGGGTGGATCCGGAGTAGCGCTACAAATCTCTCTCCCCGAGCCGCGGGTACTGCTCGCGGCTTTTTTTTTGCTGGCGAAACATGACGGGGCAGATCCGCTGTCGTCAGCCGGGACGTCTGGCCGTCTCGGTAAGGCCATTTAACCGCAGGATTATGCGAACCGGGTCACAATTTCTGGTCACCCGATCGCGTCCGCGACACGGATTGACACGGCCACGGAAGGTGTAATGGGCCTCAGAGATTTGCACACCGAATATGGATGCGGTCTGAAACGAGCGATTGATCAGCGAAACGATCATCGCCGTCAGCGCGCGACAAACCGGAGCAGGATCGTGAAACATTGCAGGCGCACACACATCGCACCCGTCGTCGCATTGGCGACGCTTGCAGTGGCGGGGATAGTGCATATCGCGAGCCCGATCGATGACGGTGCTGATACGGCGCGTCAAAGCGACATCGTGCCGGGCTCCAGCATCGACCTGGTCAGGCCCCATGTGGCGGATTCTGGCGGCGACATCCACTACGAGCGCGGCGTCACGCGGGCCGAGGCCACCAGGCTGAACGCCGGTTGGTCGGTATCCGACGAATCTGCCGCAGCCGATTATGGCGAGGTGGGCATGGCGGACCCGACAGGGGAAACGCTGCCTCCCGCCGACGACTCTTCTCATCGGACCGCTGACCCAATAACGCTGAACCCGGCTCCGACCGTCACGGATGTGGAATCACGCACGCGCAGCAGTCGCCTGAGCGCCAAGGCCGCGGCGTTCGCCCGATCTGGCAGCGAGGAGTTGGTAGACGTCATCGTGGTCTACGGCGGTCCTGCCGCCGCAGCCGAAGCTGACCG
This sequence comes from uncultured Gammaproteobacteria bacterium, assembly GCA_965364575.1. GTDB lineage: Bacteria > Pseudomonadota > Gammaproteobacteria > Steroidobacterales > XN24 > CAMYOC01. Next base: position 7,104 of record CBDTYJ010000061.1, on the reverse strand, counting down.
GATCCTTGCCCTCGGAGGCGAGCGCCAGCGAGGGTTCGACCGGGTCGGGATGCGGTCCATCAGCGTGCCCGCCAACAAACTGGCCGAGCTGAGCGCCGGTCAGGGGATCAGGATTGTCGCCGTGGATGAACCGATGGTCGCGGCTTCCGCCTCGGCCCGGGCCACGGGGCATGTGCCGGTCCCCGGGTCCCCGGCATTCGTCCCGGTCGACGAGACCATCGGGATCGCCGTGTTGGACTCGGGTGTGGGAGTCCATCCGGATCTGAATCTCAAGTCTCAGGTCCATATCATTCCTCCGGCGACCCGAGCCGTGAACCCGGGCCGGGCCGAGGGGTCATTGCGCGCCCTTTATGTCTTCGACGAGGGGCTGGGCGAGACCCTGTTCGACCGGATCCCCGGGGATGACAGCCTGCCGCTTACCCTTGAGAATCCGGGGCGCGTTTCCTGGCTGGAGACGTCCCTGCGGATCGACGCCGCGACCCGGCTGTCCAATCCGGACGATAACAACCGGATCTACGAATCCTGTACCGGAAGCAATGCCCTGACGGTGGAGGCCTGGATCACTCCGGCTCTCGCCAGCCAGGGCGGCCCGGCCCGGATCGTGACCCTGTCCAGGGATCCGTACAACCGGAACTTCACGCTGGGTCAGAATGGAGACCGATACCAGTTTCGCCTGCGCACCACCACTAACGGCAACAACGGTCTCAACACGGTCCTGTCAAGCGCACACGGCAGCGTCTCGACCTCCCTCCAGCACGTGGTGGCGGTGCGAGACAGCGCGGGCCAGGCGAGCATGTTCATCGATGGACAGCTTGTCGACAGCGAAAACATCGGGGGCCATTTCGGCAACTGGGACCCGAGCTACGATCTGGCCCTCGGCAACGAGTTTTCCACCGACAGCACGACCACCGACCGGGACTGGCTGGGCAGCTACCACACGGTGGCGGTGTACTGCCGCGCATTGAGCCAGACCGAGGTGAAGTCCAATTACATGGCCGGTCATGACGCCCTCAGGACCGACGGCGATCCTTACGGCCATGGCACCCATGTAGCGGGCATCGCCGGCGGCAACGGCAGCCTGAGCGGCGGCGAGTATGCCGGCGTGGCGCCGGGCGCCGGCATCCATTCGGTCCGCGTCCTGGACGCCGAGGGTCGAGGCTACATGTCGGACGTGATCGCCGGGCTCGACTGGGTCCTCCAGCACGCCGGTGAATACAACATCCGCGTGGTCAACATGTCCATGGGCAAGGCGGTGCTGGAAAGCGCGGCCACCGATCCGCTGGTGATGGCGGTGGAGCAAGTCTGGGATGCGGGCGTGGTGGTGGTGGCCTCGGCCGGCAATTACGGCCGCGACGGTGTCATGAGTGTCACCAGTCCCGGCATCTCGCCGAAGATCATCACCGTCGGTTCGCTGACCGACCGGGGCACCGGCGACGATTTCAGCGATGACTTCGTCTCCACCTACTCATCGACCGGGCCGACCCTGATCGATCATTATCTGAAACCCGATCTCCTGGCGCCGGGTAACCGGCTGGTGGCCGCCATGCCGGCGACTGCCCGCATGCGGGCCGATCTTCCCGATCGGGTTCCCGCCTGCGGCCCGGCCTGCAGCCCACGGTACCTGGAGCTTTCCGGCACCAGCATGGCGGCGGGCATGGTCTCTGGCGCCGTCGCGCTGATGTTGTCCGATAATCCCCAGCTGAGTCCGTCCACAATCAAGGCGCGCCTGATGCGATCCGCACGCAAGATCGACGGTGACGCGACCGCAACCGGGGCCGGCGTTCTGGACGTGGAGGCGGCGCTGGCCGATACCGGTTCAGTGGCCGGCGAGGCGCTTTCACCGAGAATGGCGCGATCCGAGGAAGGGCCCGTGATCCTGGTCGAGGACACCGCCAAACTCTGGGGTGACCCGGCGTGGGCGGCCGGCTACATCTGGACCGACGGCTACATGTGGACCGACAGCTATCTGGTGGCGGATGGATACGTCTGGACCGATGGCTACATCTGGACCGATGGCTACGTCTGGACCGATGGATACATCTGGACGGACGGCTACATCTGGACCGACAGCTACATCTGGACCGACGGCTATGTCTGGACAGATGCCGTGAAGGACCTGGATCCGCTGCGAGGGGCCAGCGCCCAGAGCAGTTTCCTCAACGATGACTGAATGGGACGGCAGCCTGATCGCAAGCGCTGACGGATAACCAGTAAAGGATGACTCAATGGTAGCAATAGCAGACAAGAGTCCGGTTCTGCCCGACGAATGCGGTCCGGATGCGGATGTGGACCGGGCCAGCGAGCGCGTCAAGCCAGCATCCTCCGAACGGGCTTCCCCGGCGGCGACATCCCGTTATCTGCCCACCGGAGAATCGCCGCGGATGGTGGCCATCCGACGGTTGATCGAGCAGGTCGCCGTGGTCGACACCAGTGTGCTGATCACCGGCGAGTCCGGCACCGGAAAGGAATGGGCGGCGCGCAGTATCCACGAACTCTCACCGCGCAGTGACCGGCCCTTCGTGCCGGTGAACTGCGGCGCGATCCCGGCCGAGTTGATGGAGAGTGAGTTATTCGGACACGAGAAGGGCTCGTTCACCGGCGCCATCTCGTCCCGGGCCGGCCGCTTCGAGATGGCCGAAGGCGGCACGCTGTTTCTCGACGAGATCGGCGACATGAGCTTCCCGATGCAGGTCAAGCTGCTGCGCGTGCTCCAGGAACGAAAGTACGAACGGGTCGGCAGCAGCAAGAGCCGAACCTGCAACGTGCGTATCGTGGCCGCCACGCACCGGAACCTCGAAGCACGGATCGCGGACGGGCGGTTCCGGGCCGATCTCTACTACCGGCTGAATGTCTTCCCGATCGAGATGCCGCCGCTCCGGGACCGCATCGAGGATCTGGATTCCCTGGCCGACAGCATCATCGGGCGCTGCAAAGGGTCGGGGCTGCAGCCGATCGAACTTACTGCGGGCGCGCTGCGCGTCTTGCGAGACAATCCCTGGCCGGGAAATATCCGTGAACTGGCGAATCTCCTGGAGCGTCTGTGTGTGCTTTACCCGGGCGGCAAGGTCGATATCGGAGAGTTGCCCGGGCGCTACACTCACAACGTGCCGATCCGGGAATCGGACCGGGAGGCGGACGAAAGAGCCCGCTCGGCCGGACCGCTGCCTCAGGACTTCGGCCTGCCGGGACCTCACGTGACGCTGAAAGACTATCTGGCGAATATCGAACGGTCGCTGATCGTCCGCGCTCTGAAAGAGAGCGACGGCGTCATCGCCGGGGCGGCGCGGATGCTCAATGTGCGTCGCACGACCCTGGTCGAAAAGATGAAGAAGTACCGGATCAGTTAGGCCCCGCCGTCCCGGTTGTCGCCCGCCGTCTGATCCTCCATTCCGAAGCCCGCGCCCGGACAGTCTGTCGGAGCCCGAGCCGGACACCCGCCTCGACGTCCCCCTGACGGGCCTGGATCTCAGGCGGAAGCCGCTTCGTTCTCCGTCTCGTCCGAAGCGGACGGCCCGGCGCGCTCTGCGGCCAGGGCCTCCAGGGCCCGCTCATGCTCCTCGTGGAGTCGCTCGAACAGGTCCATGCCCGGATCGATGTCGCCGGACGTGGCGCATTCTTCCAGCTGCCGGGAAAGTTCCGACAAAGCGGTGGCTCCAAGGTTAGCGGCCGCCGACTTGAGCGTGTGTGCATTGCGGCGGACCAATTCGATATCGCCGTCCTGGAGCGCGCGATGCAGGCCGTTGACCAGGGCCTCGGCATTCCGACTGTAGGTATCGATGATGCGCGTCAGCAGGTCCGGCTGCCCCGGGCGCTGAAGGGCGCGGATATTGTCCAGTGCGGTCTGATCCAGCATCTGTTTCTCCGGACTATTTGAGTCGGCGGGAAGCGCGCTGTTCTTGAGAATCCGCATCCGGGATGGTGCGCTGCGCTTCTACGATGAGTTCGTGCCGATAGTTTCTGACGATCTCCGGTATCCGGCTGGCCGGCACGGGACGCCCGAACAGGAATCCCTGCACTTCGTCGCAGCCGAGCTGGCAGACGGCCGCGAGCTGTTCGGCCGTTTCGACGCCTTCGGCGATGACATTGAGTCCCAGGCTATGGCCCATGGCCACAACGGCGGAGCAGATGGCGCGATCGTCGGCGTCGGTGGTGATGTCGTTGATGAACGAGCGGTCGATTTTCAGCGCATCCACATTGAGGCGTTTCAGATAGCTCAGTGAGGAATAGCCGGTGCCAAAATCGTCTACCGCCAGCGCCACCCCCATCTCCTGGATCTCCCTCAGTGTCTTGTGGATCTGGTTCAGATCACCCAGCAACAGACTCTCGGTAATCTCCAGCTCGAGACTCGAGGCATCGATGTTGCTGTTACAGATCGCGCCCCAGACCATGGTCGCCAGGTTGCCGAAGCCAAAAAGCTGACTGGATACGTTGATGGCGATCGTGAGGTCGCCCAGACCCGCGCCGGTCCAGGCGCGGACCTGCTCGCAGGCCTGACTCGTCACCCACTCGCTGATCGGAACGATCAGACCGGTCTCTTCGGCCAGCGGCACGAACCGCTCCGGCGAAATGAATCCCTCCTCGGGATGGTTCCAGCGCAACAGGGCCTCGACGCCAACGATGCCGCGCCCCCTGATATCGACCTTGGGCTGGTAGTAGAGCTCCAGGTCGCCATGCTCCACCGCCTTCCTGAGTTTCAGCTCCAGATCGAGCCGCTCCATGGAACGCAGGCTCATGGACTCCGAGTAGAATCGGTGCGTGTTGCGCCCGGCCGTCTTCGCCTCGTACATGGCGGTGTCGGCGTTCTTCATCAGCGCCTCGGCATCGCCGCCGTCCTGGGGATACAGAGCGATACCGATGCTGGGCGTCACCACGAACTCCCGGCCGAGGTGGCTGAACGGGCTGCGCAGCGCCTCGTGGACACGGATGCCGATTCGTTCGGCATCGTGTCTGTCCTGGATGCCTCGGGCGAGGATCACGAATTCATCGCCACCGACCCGGGCCAGAGTCTGGCTCTGTTCGGGGTCCTCCGCCGGGGAGACCATGTCCGAGCCGCGGATGCAGCCGGCCAGCCGGGACGCCACGGACTTGAGCAGGACGTCGCCGGTGCTGTGGCCGAGGTTGTCGTTGATGCGCTTGAAGAAATCCAGGTCGATGAATAACAGCGCGATCTGGCTGCCTTCCGCCTGGGCCTGGCCCAGGGCGCTGCGCAGCGCCCGCAGGAACCGCTGCCGGTTCGGCAGGCCGGTCAGGGCGTCGAAGAACGCCAGCCGATGGACTTTTGCCGCGGCGGTGACGCGCTCCGTGACGTTTCGGACCAGGGCCAGAACGCGGTCCTTGCGGTAATTGATCAGGCGGACCTCATGGGCCCGGGGTGCTGTCTTCCGCCCGTGCTGGAACTCGAAAGTCTGAATCGAGCCAGTCTCCAGGGTCTTGCGGATGTGCGCGTGGAAATCCCTGGCGTGTTCGGATTCGAGATACTCGCTGACCATCCGTCCTTCGGCGTCACTGGGCAGCCATTGCTCCCCCTGGCCGTGATCCAGCTGCTGTTCGATCCTGCCGTCCGCGTTCAGCACGCAGATGGAATCCGGGATCGCCCCCAGCAGGGCCCGGTTCTTCGACTCGCTGACCTCCAGGTCCCGAAGGGTCCGCGCGGCCCGGAGGATGAACTGGACCCGCTGGCCCAGCACCGGCCAGTTGATGGGCTTGCTGATGAAATCTGTTGCGCCGGCTTCATAGGCCGCCTTGATCGACGCCGAGTCGTCATTGCCCGTGACCATCAGCACCGGCGTCATGCCGAAGCCTGGCAATTCCCTCAGCTTGCGGCAGGCGGAGATGCCATCGAGGCGGGGCATCTCCACGTCCATGAGGACGATATCGGGCCGGCACTGGATGAAGCGATCCAGCGCTTCCTCCCCGTCAGCCGCCTCGCTCACCTCGTGGCCGCCGGCCTCCATGGTCTCCCTGAGCATCATCCGCATGCTCGGATCGTCGTCCACCACCAGCACCCGGCATCGCAACCGACGGGCCACGAATGTCATGGTGTCCTCCGACGGGTAGTTCGAATCGTTCACGTCGGGGTTGGCGCTCCATGGCTGAGGTGTCAGACTCGACATACGCAGGGCTCGGGCGCGGCCGCGGGCCGCGTTGCTGGATCGTTAAGGTTGTTATCGGCTAACAGTCTTGATAATTAAGGAAAAACGCAGAATTTGGCGTGACCCGATTCACGCTTTGGCCATACGGCCGGCCAAGCCCGCACGGAGGCGGATATCACCGGGTCCGAGCTCGACCGGACGGGCGTTTGCAGCCCGCCGGACCGACTGCTAAGTACTATGTAGAACAATCAATCGTCCCGATGGCGGGAAGGGAGGCCAGGATGCGTGTTTGGGTTCTCATGTTGTGGCTGTCGTTGGCCCCGGCCGGGGCCGCAGCGCTCGAACTCGGTCAACTGGCCCAGCAGTGCGCCGCCTGCCACGGTGTGGATGGCATCAGCCGCTGGCCGGACGTGCCCAATATCGCCGGACTGCCCGAGGTCGTGATCGCCAATGCCCTGTATGACTACCGCGGACACGCCCGACCGTGTCGCAAGGCAGCCTGTTCCGTGGACGGGGTTTGCCCGGACCAGACCATGTGCGATATCGCCGAACCCATGAGCGACGGGCAGATGGATACGCTCGCGCGATTCTACGCGGCACGTCCGTTCGGCGCCGCGATCAACGAATACGACCCGCGGCTGGCGGAGCAGGGGATGGCGATCCACAATCGTAGCTGCGAGAGCTGCCATTCCGAAGGCGGCTCCGACCCCGCGGACGAGGCGAGCATCCTGCGCGGCCAGAATCGGGCCTACATCGCCAACGCGATGCAGGATTATCGGAGCGGTCAGCGTCTCGGCGAGTCCGCCATGCTCGACAAGATCAATGCCTTGTCGGAAGAGGAGGTCGTGGCGCTGATCGAGTTCTACGCCAGCCCGCAGACCCGTTGAGCGGGCAGGGGATCCGGGGGTGAAACTCGAGTTCTATGGCGCCGCCGGTGAAGTGACCGGCTCCTGCCACGTGATCACGGTGGCGGGGAAAAAGATCCTGCTGGATTGTGGTCTGATCCAGGGAG
>CBDTYJ010000060.1:0-11725 GCA_965364575.1 uncultured Gammaproteobacteria bacterium | reverse complement strand
CGGACTCGTCTTCTTTGAACAGCAACCCCGCAGGTGGCCGGCATGAAAGGTGACTTCTCCCGCTGGACCTTCGATCCGACCCGGCGATTCACCGGCGTGCTGATGCAGCAGGGCAGGATCCTGACGGATGCGGACTGGAACGAGCAGGTGTCGATTCTGATGCATCAGTTCCGGACCGCGATCGTCGATCTCGCCGGTCCGGTGGCGCCCATCGGCGATGCCTTCCACGTCGGACCTGCTCGGGGCGCCGATGGAAGGCCGAAGCACGACGACTTCATGATCGGGCCCGGTCATCTCTATGTGGATGGCCTGCTCTGCGAAAATGACAGACCGGTCCCCTACAGCGGACAGGCACACTATCCGATCCCGGCACCCGGGAATATCGAAGGCGCCCGGCTGGTCTATGTCGACGTCTGGGAACAGCATATGACCCATCTGCAGGATCCGCGTCTACGCGACGTCGCGCTGGGCGGTATCGATACCAGCACGCGTACCCGGGTGGTCTGGCAGGTGAAGTTACATCGACTCGAGGACGACGTGGATTGCGCCGACGTGAGGGAACGCTGGGATCAATTCGTCGAGTGCTGGCAGCCGTTGTATCGAGGTTCCTTGCAGGTGCGCACCCGTCGTCCGCAAGGCGGTGCAGAGCCGAACGATGCCGGTTACCTGGGCGTTGAGAATCGACTGTATCGCGTCGAGATCCATCGAGGTGGCGAAGACGGCGAAGCCTCTTTCAAGTGGTCGCGCCAGAACGGGTCGGTGGCGTTCCCGATCAGGTCACTGACCAGGCAGGTCGCAACGCTCGGGGATTGCGACGCGGGTGAAATCCTTGCGCTCGAGCCCGGGACCCGGGTCGAAATACAGGACGACCGGGACATCCTGCTGCAGGGTGCGGGCCGACTTGCGGAAGTCGAGGCCGTCGACACCAGCACGCGCTCGGTGACTCTGCGGCCGGCAGGCGGCGGCACGTTGCCGCCGATTGACGAGGGCGGGATCACCCACCCCGTCCTGCGCCGGTGGGACCATGGTCACGGATCCGCACCGGGAAGCCAAGGCGGACAGGACGGCGGGCTGATCGTGGAGGAGGGCGGCTGGCTCGGCCTGGAAGACGGCATCGAGGTGCGCTTCGAGCCGCCGCCGGCAAGGAGTGGCCGGCACACCTATCGACCCGGCGACTACTGGCTGATCCCGGCCCGCACCGCGAGCGGTGATGTGGAGTGGCCCGACCGTGACGGTGCGCCCATGGCCCTGCCGCCCCATGGCGTGGCACACCACTATGCGCCGCTGGCGATCGTCTGGCACTCCCGAAAGGAGAGCCGTTTTCAGGACTGTCTACAGGACCTCCGGACCAGCAGGGGCTAGACCGGTCGCGAACCGATCCGCGGCAGGCAGGCCGCGTCCGCGCGACCGGTGATAGCAACTGCCTGATTCCCGGCGCGTTTCACGCACCCGCTTTGCGCTGCATCAAAACAGCGCCTGGACGCCCTTCGGCCTCTGGCCTATATACAGATAAGAAGGGACGATCCCTTCGGGAGGGTAGAACAGGCAAGTTCGAGCGCGTCGCGTTAATCGGCGGGTTCGCGCTGTCGATCGGAGATGAGCACAGCCACCGTGGCCGGACGGCCGTGGGGGTTCCATTCAAATTCCGCTCCTTCTGCGCGAACGCCACCTCTTTCCTGAATACGACATGAGAATCGTCATCCAGCTCCGACCGGAGATCGCCGGCATTACCGCTGGCGAGCCCGGCGCGCGGGCGATGAGCGGGAAAGTGTCCGGGATGAAAGATGATCTGGACCGGGAACTGCGTCGGCTCGGGGCGTCGCTAAGGTCGATGCATCCGGGGGTACAGGACGCAGAGCTGCGTCGATATTTTTATCTTTCAGGCGTCCCGGACGCCGAGGTTCAGCGGGCGATCGACCGCCTGCTCGATCTCGACGCCGTCACCGCGGCCTATCCGAAAGAGCCTGCTCAACCTGCCTGATCCCGGGACGTTCCTTCCGGCCATCGGATGGTCCGATGGCTGCACCAGATGGAGGAGCAAGTCATGGCGAAACGGACTTCAAAGAAACCGACCGCGACGAGGCGGGTTTCCAAGAAACCTTCCCGTGGCGACCCGGGCTGGCCGACCAATCTGTCGGTCGAAAGCGAACTGATCATGATTACGAAACGGGATGTCGGCATGCGGGCCGGCCCGACCGGGCTGACCTCGGTTGCCGGCGTCGACGTCTCCGACCTGGATACGATCCTGGCTGACGCCAACGCATCGATCCACCCCATCTTCGGCGAGACCGAGGAGCGGGTGCTCGAGGAGATGTCCGCGATGGCGCCGGCGGAGACGCCCGAGGCGGCGTTGCCGGATCTGTCTCTCTATTACAGGGTCGAGGCACCGGAGGATCAGCTGGAGGATCTGCGCGAGGCATTGATCGCCAGCAGTGCGGTCGAAACCGCTTACGTGAAGCCGCCGGCCTACCCGGCCGAAGCGGTCCCGCACATCAACGACATGGTGGCAGTTGCGAACGAAGCGCCTCCGGCGACCCCGGACTTCACGCCGAAACAGGGCTATCTGGGTCCGGCTCCGGCCGGCATCGACGCCCAGTATGCCTGGACGCTGCCCGGCGGCCGGGGACGTAATGTCCGCGTCTGCGATGTCGAGGGCGGCTGGGAGTTCGCCCACGAAGATCTTCGGCTGAACCAGGGCGGCGTGGTCGGCACCAACTCCACCGATCCGGGCTGGCGCAACCACGGCACGGCAGTCATCGGCGAGATCGGCGGTGACATCAATTCTATCGGCATCACCGGCATCTGCCCGGACGCGCACGTGCGCGGCGTGTCGATCTTCGGCGGCGTGGGTTCCGCAGGCGCGATCCGCACCGCGGCAGACCTGCTGCGGGCCGGCGATATCATCCTGATCGAGCTGCACCGGCCGGGGCCCAAAGCCACCGGATCGGGACAGCAGGGCTTTATCGCCATGGAGTGGTGGCCAGACGATTTCGCGGCCATCCGTTATGCGGTCAACAAGGGCATCTGCGTGATCGAGGCGGCCGGCAACGGCGCCGAGGACCTGGACGACCCGGTGTATAACACGCCGGCCCCGGGATTCCCGTCCGACTGGAAGAATCCGTTCAACCGGACCCTGCGTGATTCGGGTGCGGTGATCGTCGGCGCAGGCGCGCCGCCTCCGGGGACCAACGGCCGCAACCACGGGCCCGATCGCTCGCGTCTCGGCTTCTCGAACTACGGTTCAGCCGTCGACGTGCAGGGTTGGGGACGCGAGGTCGTGACCACCGGCTACGGCGATCTGCAGGGCGGCAGCAATGCCCGTCTGCATTACACCGAGCGCTTCAGCGGCACGTCGAGTGCCTCGCCGATCGTGGTCGGCGCGCTGGGTTGCGTGCAGGGCGTTCTGCGGGCACAGAGCCGCATCCCGCTGAGCCCGGCCAGGGCGCGGGATCTGTTCCGGGCCACGGGTTCACCACAGCAGGATGCCCCCGGCCGTCCGCGCACACAGCGTATCGGTCGCAGGCCGAACCTGCGGCAGATGATCCCGATGGCGCTGCGCAACCGGGAGTGGATCGGCGTCCAGTTCCGGGGGAAGGTGCCGGGCAACGCCACGAGGAGGTGGTTCACCTTCAACTGGCCGGCCCACTGGCACGTGCTCTGGAACGTGGTCCCGGTCTCGCCGCGCCGCGGCGGTCCGCAGATCGACTTCAACGTCAAGGTCGAGCGGGCCTCTGACCGGCACATCACCTACTGGATCGAGATCACGAACCTGACGCCGGATGAGGTCGACATCGAGAGCCGCTATGCGGTGCTCGGCTGGTAGTCAACGGGAGGTGCAACATGCGTATCATCATTGAGACCGAGGGCCAGGAGGCCCTGGCGGTGAAGCGCGACACGCTGGCGCCGACCGCCGAGCTGCCCGAAGCGACGGACGGTGGCGAAGCACCCCGGCATCTCGTAGAGCTGCTGGGGGGTACGGCCACGGTGTCGGCCGAGGGCGGATTGTACGACCCGCTCGATCCCGAGAATGCCGGCGAGGCGCCGGCGTGGCTCCGGGGCGTGATCGAGTCGACAACCATGAACTAGCCGGTGATGACCGGCGGGAGGGCCGGTCAGCCCGAGCGCAACATGCTGAGGGACGCGCCGTTATGGGCGTCCCTCCGTTTGCGTGGAGCGCTCGCGATATCCCGTCAGAACTGGCGCAGCAATCTGTGGCTGTTCCGGGCCGCCAGGTCGGGCGGTCCCGCCGGCGCCGGAGCCACGCCCGGGATCGCCTGCCACTGGGGGAAGAAGGTCAGGTTCGTTTCCGCCTCGATGTCCGCCAGGTCCGCCACGAAGTGATCCAGTGACGTTCCGCCGGGTGTGTCCTGCGGGATCCGCAGGCAGGCGACGTCGACATTGCTTTCCCGGTCCCAGGGATAACGGAACGGATCCACCGTGATGCAGTAGTAGGCCTCGGGTATCGGCACACTCTTGCCGTTGGGGCGGGTGATGGATTCCGGCGAATCCGAAAAGATCGGCCCGACGATGGCCCACACGTGATCCCGGTCCGGGGTGTCTTCGATATTGCGGATGGCGTTCTCCAGCGACAGCCACACGCCGGTGTTGAGCGAGCCCCGCTGAGGGCTCATGTTGGACATGAGAAAGGTCTCCATCTGGGCCAGACGGCCGAACTGCCGGTTGATCACCTCGTTCGGCACCATGTGGCCGACGTGATAGCGGACGCCCTGATGGGTGCCGAAGGTCTGGGCGCCGATCCGCCAGTCATCCTGCAGGCGGGTGTCCTCGTAGTAGAGATGGGGACGGTCGAAGTCCAGATCCCGGGTGAAACCCGCGACCCGGTAAGCCGCCCACACGGGCTGCAGACGGCTCGGCGAGAATCCCACTACGTAGCCGTGGTTGACCAGCACGACGACTTCGTTCTGGTCGTCGTTATTGTGCGGCCGCCCCTTGAATACGAGCAGGTCGACGAGGTGCTCGAGATGGGCCGAGGCCGGATGGATCGTGGTGTTGTCCATGTTGCTGCCTCCCTGCAGTCCTCAGACGATGCCGACGGCGTCGTAGGCGGTCTCGATGGCGTCGCGGACTTCCGTGACCCGCGCAGGGTTGCCCGCATAGGCCCGGGTCGCGACCTCGAGCAATTCCCGCCGCGCATCGTCGAAGTCCGAGAGCGAGGTCAGCCGCGTCAGGGCCAGGTAGTAGAACACCGCCACCTCCTCGGGCGTGAACACGCGGGTGCCGTCAGCCCGCAGACTGGTCAGCACGCCATGGGCGGCCAGGTTGTGGATGTTGCTGTAGATGTGCACCCCGCCGTAGTCGTAGTTCGCGGGCAGCGGCACATAGTCGTTCATGTGGGCCGGATATCCGGTCATCTGGGTCCATCCGCCGGCGCCGTCGGGACGCCACCAGGATCCGGTACTGGCGGGATCGGCCATGTCCCGCATCGGGCCGCCGCCGGCGCCGAGGCCGGGCCCGATGCGCCAGTCCCAGGTCCCTACGTCGGCCGGGTCGGGAGCCAGATGCCAGTTGCGGACGATGATGCCGAAGATATCGCTGATCGATTCGTTCAGTGCCCCGGCCAGATCCCGGTAGACCAGCCCGGCCGTATGTTCCGTGATGCCGTGGGTCAGCTCGTGGGCGATGATGTCCAGATAGCGGGCCAGGCTGCGGAAAGCGCCGCCGCCGAGTTGCTCCTGTCCGTACCACATCCGGCCCTGCCACCAGACGGCGTTGATCCACTCGGGCGCGGAGGGATCCTGGTTGCTGAAGCAGTTGACGATGTTCTCCAGCGCCATGCCCTGGTCGTCGATGCTCTTGCGCCGCAGGATGCGATACAGAAAGTCCAGCACCCGTGCGGCGTTGACGTGAGCCGAGACGGCCGCGGGGTTGGAGGCCTGCCAGTCGTTGCTCGGATTCTGCACTGGCTGGCCGGGCAGCGGCGTCGTCTCGATCGCGTTCAGTCCCAGATCATAGGTGCGGATGACCTCGAACGGATTGTCCAGCTCGAAGCCGGTCCCGTCGGACCGACCGAGGAAGCGCTGATTGACCTGGTCGGCGTCCTCGCCCCGGCACCAGGTCGGGATATCGATGTGGGCACTGTTTGAAAACCAGTAGAGCAGAGCGCCGTCCCGGGCATCGACGAAGTAGTCGTAATCCGGCGCAAGCTTTCCGCCGCGGGCATCGAAACAGCCGGCCGCGCCGTCCTCCCCCACGCCGGGAGGCAGGTCCTCGGCGACGGCGGGCGCGAAGCTTACGTGCATGAATCGCCAGGCCAGCCGCCATTCGTCCAGATCCGGCGGATGGATGAAGGTCCTGGACGGGTCGGGGAGGTCGCCCGTCTCGTCAGCGCCAGCGACGTACTCCGCCAGTTTTTCTTTCGCCTGGGCCGCAGAGAGGGCGGGCTCTGCGCTGACGCCGGCGAGTTCGGCGACGTTGAGCGAGGCCGAGACGAACTCCTGATCGTCGTCCAGCTCGACGACCGCCCGGGAGCCGAACACTGGGATGCCGGCGGCCGTCTGCTCGAACTGGAGCAGCCTGGTCTTGGTGAGATCGGCCGTGTGCTCGCCGCGCAGGACCAGATCGGGGACATCCGCGGCTTCGGGGGCCCTTTCGGCCAGCGCCCGGAAGGTCCGCCGCGGCTCCGTCTTCATCATCGCGCCCAGATAGTGACGGGCGGCCTCTTCCGGGCTGGCGAACCCGGGCGTCCCCGGTGCCACCCCGCGGGCAGTCGCTGCCCGGGGCCTGGCCTCGCGGATCGCAATCGTGTGGGGGTCGTCCTCGTCGATCGCAAAAACGGTCAGTTTGTCGAATCCTTTGGGCATAGCGATCTCCTGTGGAAACTGTTCACCGGCGCCCCGTCATCGCCGCGTATCCTCGCCGCGATGGCCGGCCCTGAAGCCGCCTCGCCTCATCGGCGTCGCCGGATCTGCGAGGCCGGGCCGGCGGATCAACGCCGATATCGTTTCTTGATCAACGGGCCGCTCAGCGCCTCCACTGCCGCCCGGCGCACATTCTCGTCCTGGTCGCCCTTGGCTATTTCCTCGAGCCGTCCGATGGCCTGTTCCTGCTTGAAGTTGCCCAGGGCCCGGGCCGCGGCCTCCCGCACCAGGGCATAGGGGTCTTCACTCGCAAGCAGCACCGTCTCCAGCTCCTCCGGGTCTCCGCTTGCACCCAGGGCGCGGATAGCGGCGGCCCTCACCTCCGGCGTATCGCTGCTGGCGGCCTCGTTCAGGGGTTCCGTCACCCAGGGTGTCTCGACCTTCGACATCTTCCCCAGCACGTTGATCAGATTCACCTGGGTCTGTGTGTCGCCGCTTGCGAGGACGTCGCGGACCGTATCCGGATTGGCGGCCAGCGGGCGTCTCGACAAGCCGGCGATGGACGTCTGCTGCACGACGCTGTCCCGATCCTCGAGAGCCCCGAGCAGCAGCTCGGAGCTGGCCGGGTCTTCCGAGTTGGCAAGCTGGGCCACGGCCGCCTGCCGCACCGGTACCGAGGGGCTGTCCAGCCGCTGGCGGATACTGTCCGGGTCGACGGGCATGCTTTCCAGGCCTTTCAGTGCGGCCTGTTGCACCCGCAGGTCCGGATCCTCTTCCAGCTTCATCCACAGGACATCCGCCGAAGGCCGGGTCCTGATCCTGCCCAGGGCCTCGACCGCCGCGATGCGCAGCATCGGGTCCTCGCTGCTCGCGGCCGCCTCCAGTTCGGGTACGGCGCCGGGAGGCGCCAGCACGCCCAGCGCCCGGGCGCAGGCAATCCGCACGCTGGCAGGATTTTCCCCCGCCAGGGTCGAGCGCAGGGCCTGTTCCGCGTCGCCGCCGCCGAGCTGGCCCAGGGACTTGGCCATGGCCACCCGGACTTCGGGCAACTCGTCGGACTGCAGGCCGTCGACCAGGGCCGCGCTGTTGATCTGCCGTGCCGGGTCCGGCGCGGTCTGGCCCAGGGCATAGGCGATGGTCGTCCTCACGCCCGGATCCGGGTCCTGGCCGAGCTGGTCCAGCAGGGCCTGGTTGATGGCCGCCGACGGCGCCAGCGCCGTCAGCGCAGCGACCGCCTGGGATCTCACGCCGGGATCCGGGTCTTCCAGGGCGGCCTGGTAGAGCGGCGTGTCCGCCGGCCGACCGATGCTCGACAGCATCAGGATGATGGATCGCTTGACCCTGGGATCGGTTTCGTTCTGATAGGCCGCGGCCAGGAACGCCGCCTTCTCCGGCGCCCGGGTCTCGGCGAGCCCGACGACTGCCGCATCCCGGACGAAGGGATCCGGGTCCTCGACCGCGTTCTTCAGCGCCTGGATCTCTACGGGCCTGGCCTGCTCTCCCATCTTCGACAGGTTGACCACCGCGGTCCGTCGCATCACGCTCGAGTCCGCAGTCTGGATGATCTCGACGATGGCGTCCCGGGCCGCCGTGTCCGCCGATCGCAGCATCAGCGCCCATCCGGCGTTCCGCCTGAGCTGCAGAATTTCTGACGGTGCCAGATCCAGCGAGGGCGGGGCGTCGGCCCGCGGGCTCAACGCGACCTTGCGCGAGAACGCGATGAACGGCGCATGCAGGGATTCGGCTTCGGACGAAGCCGCCAGGTAATCCAGCTGTATCTCGATGAGAGCGTCGTAGCTGCGCGCGCTGGCGTAGCGGGTCTCGTAGGCGTTACCGGTCTCCAGCGGCACGAAGCGGAATACACCCTCCTGGTGGAGCGGGATCGTCAGATAGCTGAGCCTGAGCCCCGTGTCTTCATAACCGCCCAGCGCCCTGATCAGGTTGGGGCCGTCCAGCAGCTCGACGTCGGTGCGGCCGTCTGCGTCCAGATCAAACCGCCCGTCGTCGGGCAGGACATCGGCCATGCGCGAGCTGGCAGCGCCGCCGAGCAGCTGCACCAACATCTCCGACACCTGCTCGCTCCGCCAGGTCACAAATCCCGATTCCGGATCGCGGCGCCGGACGCGCAGGGACTCCAGGTCGCAGACCATCATGACTTCGACCGGGAAGCGCCGTTTGCCCGCCCGGTAGGCGAGTTCCTCCAGGGTCGGATCACCGTAGGCCGATCGATCGGCCCGGGCGCAACTCGGATAGGAGACCAGAAGCGGGCCGGTCGGAACCTGGGACATCCATCCCTGGATCAGGTCCCAGGGAAGGTGTTCCCAGCGATTCTCGGGATCAGCCCCCGGCGGCAGAAAGTACAGCTCCGGCGTCCGGATGACCGGCAGCGAGATGTGAACGAACACCGGATCATAAGGGCCGATCTGGTCCGCCAGTTCATAGAGTACGTTCTCGATGTTCGGGAAGCTGGCGTCATCGCCGATCAAGGCGGCGACGTTGAATCCGTATTGATCCCGGAGGACCGACGCAAGCGCCGCAGACGGACCTGCCGGCTCATCACTGATGATCAGCGCGTGTCGCTGGCCCTCGGTGCGCACGGACCGTAAGCCGGCATCGACCTGGCCGGCCATCAGCATGCAGACGATCGCCACGCCGGCGACGATGGATCGCTTGATCACGTGCCACCTCCTGCGAGCCGGACTTCGTTGACCTTCTCGACCAGGACCTGCATGGATTCCGCGCCCACCCCCAGATCCTTGATCGACCTGAGGATGCGCACGATCTCCAGGCTGACGGGATCCGGCTCGAACCCGCCCTCCGTGCTGAGCTCCCACTCGTTGATGCCGTCGATGCAGGCCTTCTTGACGTCGAAGTCGAGGCTGCCGCCGGCCACCAGTTCGATGTTCATCAGCAGATTCCTGAGCTCGTCTGCTTCCTCGCTGACGTCCTCGACCGGCGCGTCGAACAGTTGCCATTCGAGCTGGTTGATCGAGGCGTTGCTCAGGGGACGCTGCTCCAGGCTCCGCGCGCTGGCCATTTCCGCGATGGCGTCGTTGAGGTACTCCCACAATTCCTTCAGGGAGATCTTGTCGTCCACCGGGTCATTATCGGATTCCGGATCGTTGAGAGCATCCAGCATCGCCTTGGTGAACATGCCGTGGCCCCAGGCCGCATCTTCGTAGGCCGGCCCGCGGGCCGCCGCGATGATCACCAGCCGCGGCTGGGTCTGGTTCTCCAGCCGCTCGATCTCCTCGGGATACAGGTCCCGCTCGTTGATGGTGACCCCGGCCACGCCTTCCGCATCCCGAGCGCCGTCACCGTCATCCCCCGGTCTGGATTCGAAGTCACCGCTGTAGCAATGATCCAGGATCAGCATCTTCTCCTGGGCGTTGATCTCGTTGACGTATTCGAGGATGTGATTCAGCCGGATGCCGTCGGCAACCAGATTCTCCACGCTGGCGTCGGTCGTGACCCAGTAGGTGTTGCCTTTGCCCCGGCCGTCACGGACGCCATGGCCGGCGAAGTAGATGAGCACCTTGTCCGACGGGCCGGCCTTCAGGGAGAGCAGGTGCAACTCGCGGATGATCCGTCGGCGGCTGGCCTCGGCGTTTAGCAACGGCTTCGCCTTCCAGCCCCGTTTGGTCAGCGCCTCTTCCATGCTTTTGGCGTCGTCATCGGCGAACTCCAGCTCCTTCTTGATCAGGCTCGAGCTGGTGTATTCATCGATCCCGATCAGCAGCGCATACTTATTCTGCTCCTGGGCCATCGCCGGAGGTCCGGCGCTCAGTATCGCCAGCATGATGATGGTCTGAATGGTTCGCATGGTGTTCACACCCCGATAGCGACGTTCGTCATCGCATCCCTCACTGCAGCCGGGCCCGCAGGCGCGCGGAGGTATCGAGCGCGCGCAGTCGCTGCCGGATCCGGTCCAGGCTGGACTCGCTCCGATCCCCCTGTATCAGCCGGTCGATGGATTCGGCCAGCCGCTCGTCGGTGGCATAGTGGTAGAGAATCTCCGCCTCGTAGAACGCGACCTCTCCCAGTTCCACTGTGTCCTCTCGCGTCTGCCCTCTCGTCTGGAATATCCGCAGATAATCATCCTGGGCCACGGCGAGGGTGGCCGACGGACCGTAGAGCGACCACCATAGCGGCAGCTGATCCACGTCGGCGGCGTCCTCGCCGCGGGTGGAGCTGGCCACCAGCGGCGCCTCCAGCAGCGCCTCGGCGTCGACGATGCCGGCGCCGTAGCGCCGCGCGTTCCACCCGACGCCGGCGCCACAGTCGGCTTCCGTCGGCTGGCCGGGTTCGCCGGGCCGCCACGACGTCTGTTGCAGCAGGCTGATCAGCGTCTGGGTCAGTTTGCCGTCCCGCTTGAGCGCTTCGTAGGCCGGTGTCCCCTTGTGCCGGGCCACCCACAGCGCTACGACGCCGGAGGTCGTCGCGGTACCGTAAGTGGTGCCGGTGCCCATGCTGGTAATCTGGACGTCCAGATTGTCGCCGGCCATGGTGCCGCGCCAGACCGACTCGCCCGGCGCCGCGATGTCCACGCCCCGGCCGCGGGAGCTGTGGACCCAGGGCCGGCACTCGGCGTTGACCGCGGCCACCGAAACCACCGAGTCGAAGCGCGCCGGCCACACGACCAGACGTACGTAATTGCCGGAGGCGGCGACGATGATGAAACCGCGCTCCTCGGCCTTGCGCACCGCCTTCCACAACGACCAGCTGGGCGGACCGCCCATGGCGATGCCGGCGAGGTCGGTCTCGGTCTTCACCCGGGTGCGGTCGTTACCGGAGGCGTCCAGCAGTGCCCGCGCCAGGCGCTTGGTGTTGAAGATGACCACCGATGAGTTGATCCGCAGCGGCACGAGATGGGCCCCGCGCGCCACGCCGGTGGGACACTGGTTGGC
>CBDTYJ010000059.1:0-11762 GCA_965364575.1 uncultured Gammaproteobacteria bacterium | reverse complement strand
CGCTCCATGCCGATATTTCTCAACACCCGTCCCGACGCCGGGTTGTCCTGCATGTGATGAGCGAAGATGCGGTTCAATCCCAGACTCTCGAAGCCGAAGTCCAGCATGGTCTGCGCTGCCTCGGTGGCATATCCGTGACCCCAGAAAGGCTGGCCAACCCAGTACCCCAGCTCGGCGCGCCGGTTGTTGCCGTCGAGCATCAGGCTGATGGCCCCTATCAGCGTCGCACCGTCCAGAAGGGTGATGGCGAGGCTGACACGCCGCCCGTCCACAAACGCTTCGTGATGGGAGGCGATCCACTGCTCGGCGTCGGCCCTGGCATAGGGGTGCGGGATGGAGAGCGTCGTCGCCGCGACAGCGCGATCGCCCGCGAGATCCGTGACCGCATCGGCGTCAGCGGCCGTCAAGGCGCGCAGCCGCAGCCGTTCGCTGACCATCTCCGGATAATTGTTGGCGCCCATGGCCTGAATCATGAAAGCGGCTGTCCCCGATGCCGGTGTGCGTGCTGTGCTCCGCGAGGCCCCGGTCCGTCAATTGCTGACCGGCAGGAAACTGAAATTCTCCTCGTAGTTGAGCATCTGCGCGGCAAAGTCGTCGGGATATTCCACCACGATATCCAGCAGTTCGATGTTGTCCTCCACCGGCACGAGTTCGGCCTGGATAAAGCCCGTGTAGGGGGCGATATCCAGGGGTTCGACTCGCTCCATGACCTCCCGGTACATGGCCTGGTCGACTTTCACGCCGTAGGTCTCGACCAGTGCCTTACCGGCTTCGTAATCTCCTTCCGATTTGATCCGCTGCACCTCGCGCAGCAGCTTGCCGAACAGCTCGCGCAAGGCCTCGTAGTCCCGGATCACGAAGTAGGTCTTGCCATCCTTCGTCACTTTCTCGATCACGTTGTCCGGCCGGCCGTGTTCGAGGGCCCAGCTGGCGATGATCTGGCGGTTGCGCATATGAGCCTGTTCCAGGTTCTCGCCGGGCTGCAGCCGCTGCAGCTGGATCATCAGCCCGTTGCGGATGTTGCGGTCGTAAGTGGTCTTGCCCACTTCCAGCGACGGCATCAGACCCAGCTCCACCAGTTTGGGATCCATCATGAAATACAGAGCCACCAGGTCGGCGCGGGTCTCCTCGAGGGTGGAGGCATAGTTCTTGAGCGTCTCCTTGGGTGTCCCCACGCCCGGCGCGATCTGGCCCGAGGCGTGGCCGATGACCTCGTGCAGGTCCACGTCGAGGAAATAGGCCAGGGTGCCGTAGCGTCGATAGCGTTCCTTCTCGGCCTCAGTGAGCATGAACTCGTCGTGCAGCCCGCTCTCGGCCGAGGCCTCCTCCGAGGCCTCGATGATGTTGCCCAGGGTCACGGATTTGGAGCCGTGCTCCTTGCGGATCCAGTTGGCGTTGGGCAGGTTGACGCCGATCGGCGTCAGCGGTGCGGCGTCGCCGCCCTCGGTGACGATGGTGATGACCTTGGCCGAGATCCCCACCACGTCCGGTTTCTTGTCCTGTTCCCGCAGAGGTGAGTTGTCCTCGAACCATTGGGCGTTCGCAGCCAGACTGGCGATCCGTTCAGACGCTTCCAGGTCCCGGATCGAGACCATCGCCTCCCATGCGCCGCGATAGCCGAGCGGATCGCCGTAGACTTCGGTGAAGCCGTTGACCGTATCGACCCGGGAATCCGTGTCCTTCACCCAGGCGACGTTGTACTCGTCGTACTGCTTCAGGTCTCCACTGCGATAGTAGGCGATCAATTTTTCCAGCCAGGCGTGTTGCGCGTCGTTTTCGGTCACTTCCAGCGCCCGCTCCAGCCAGTAGACCACCTGTTCCAGGGCCGGGCCGTACATGCCGCCGATCTTCCAGACCCGCTCGACCAGTTCGCCCTCGACCTTGGCCAGCTGGGAATTGAGACCCCAGGAGATCGGGCGCGGATCATCCGGGTCGATGCGGGCGGCGTAGAAGGCCTCGGCTTCGGCCTGGCTGACGCCGCGGTAGTAATTGGTGGCAGAGGTCAGCAGCAGATCCTCGCCCGGCGCGAGGTTGACCTTTTTCGGCGCCACCGTGGGGTCGAACAGGACCGGGCCGAGCAGCGTCAGGAGATCATCGACGCTGCCCCCGTTTTCAAGCGGCAGCCGGGCCGGGTCCGACGCCCGGACCATGGCTTCGAATGCGGGTTGATCGAAACCCGGCTGCATCTTGAGGGAGGAGTAATGGTGGTGGATGCCGTTGGCGAACCAGACCCGCTTGGCATACTCGAGCAACGCCCGGTAATCGTCGCTGTCCCGGTCGCCCTGGTAGCTGGCGATGATGGCGGCCAGGGTCCGGCGGACGCGCAGGTTGTGCTCGTAATTCTGGTCCCAGATGATGTCCCAACCGGACAGCGCGGCCTGAGAAAGGAAGTAGGCCAGCTTCTTTTGCTGCAGCGGCATCTCGGCGAAGCCGGGCACCCGATAACGCAACACCTGCACATCGGCGAATCGGTCGACGCGGACCTCGAACGGCGCTTCGGCCGCCGTTATCGGGACCTCGCCGGAGGCCGGCGCAACGGATTCGACGGGCGGTTCCGGCTCGCCCCGGCCGCAGGCCGCCAGCAGCGATATCAGGGCGATGGGGAGGAGCTTGTACATGGGAGATCCTTGATTCCGGTTCGGGGCACCAGGCTGACGGCAGGACCGCACCCGGCGGGGCAGACCGATAATTGTAACGCTCCCGGACGTGTTGTGGCGCCATCGGGCGCCGGGCCGGCTAGGGGGCGTTTGCGGCCAGCTCCGGATCGGCGGAGTCCAGCAGCGCGCCGGCCTCGAGCCGCAGCACCCGGTCCGCCACCGAGGCCAGCCCGGTCTGATGGGAGATCGCGAGGATGGTGATGCGCCCGCGCAGGGCTTCCAGGGTCTCGCAGATGGCGGCTTCGCTGCGGGGATCCAGGGCGCTGGTGGCTTCGTCCAGGATCAGCAGCCGCGGCTGGCGGACCAGGGCCCGCGCGATGCAAAGCCGCTGGCGCTGTCCGCCGGAGAGTTTGCCGCCCCGCTCGCCGACCAGGGTGCCGATCCCCTGCGGCATGGCGTTGACGAAATCCCAGGCGCCGGCGTCGCGCAGCGCTCGCTCGCAGTCGGCTGCATCGAGCGTGGGGTCGCCGAGGGTGATGTTGTGCTCGACGGTGTCGTGCAGGAGCAGGGTCTCCTGGGGGACATATCCGATCATCCGGCGCCACTGACCGATATCGCATTCGCCCAGCGGCGTCCCGTCGATCAGCACCCGACCGCCGGTCGTTTCCAGCAGTCCCGTGATGAGGTCCACGATGGTCGTCTTGCCGGACCCCGATGGCCCGATGATGGTGGTGAAGGAGCCCGCGGGCAGCGTCAGGCTCAGGCCCTCGAGTACCTGCTTGTCGTCGAATGCCAGGGCGACGTCCTGCAGGCGGATCTCACGCTCGAAGCGGGGAGTCAGGCCGCCGCTGCTGGTCTCCCGGGCCCGCTCGGCCTGTTCGATGGTGGCGGTCATGGCCCAGTAGGCGCTCTCGTCGATCACCATCTTCTGGTAATAGCGCTGCACTTTGCCCAGGGCCGCCATGACCCGCACCAGCAGGATGATCAGCACCAGTATGCTGGCCAGGGGGATGGCGAAGCGGCTGACCGCCACGTACAGACCGAGCGCGGTGAACGCGATGATCACCGGCTCATACAGCGAGCTCAGGGCCTCGCGACTGAAGACCTCGCGCCGCAGCGCTTTGTTCAGCAGCCCGGTCTCGCCTTCCAGCACCAGGTTGGCGCGTTTCGACAGCCCCATGGCCTTGAGCGCCTTGACCGATTGCAGCGTGTCGGTCATACGGCTCATCAGCGAACGCAGCAGACGCGTCTGTTTGCTGCCGGCCCGTTTGGAGGTGCGTACCAGGCGGCCGAAACCGAACACGATCAGCGAGGCGAAACCCAGCGCGATCAGGGTGGCCTGCCAGGACACCATCATGGCGACGGTGACATAGACCAGGGTCTCGATCAGCAGTGCCACGGTCCGCGATCCGTCCAGATAGGCGTTGGCTGCCCGCGCCGCTTCGGTGGCCATGGAATTGCCCAGCGCACCCACCGGCTGATGCACGTAGTAATCCCAGCGCGCTTCCAGCAGGGCGCGTAACAGGTTGAGCCGCAGGTCGGTGGCGATCTGCGCCACCGTATAGCCCACGTGGCGGTTTGCGAACAGGGTGATCAGGCTCTTTAGCGCCATGCCCAGGACCAGCACCCAGAGCAGCACCCCAAGGGTCGGCGACAGACCCAGCGCGCTCAGCGCCCGGACCAGGGGGTTGTCGCCACCGGCGGCGGCCGGATCGGTGGCCAGATTCAGCACCGGCAGCAGCGCCGTGAGGCTGATGCCGGCGACGATGCCTGCGATCAGCAGGGCAGCCAGGGTGATCAGGGTGCGCGTCGGATAGGCGCGCATGATGTGGGTCAGGAACTTCATTCAGGCGTCTCTGGCGGGCTCTCCGGACCCCGCCCGGCCGGGCAGCGCCGCCCCGCCGGGCGGGGCAGGTTCGCGTATAATAACCGGTTCGCCTCCCCTGACCGGAGAAACCCGCCGATGGCAGCCGAGCGCCAGGCCGTTCTGGCCGAGGTCCAGCAATCCGATGCCGAGTCCATGCCCTTCGATCTGGAGCGCGTGGTCCTGGGGGTGCGCGACGGGATCGCGCCGGGCGAGCGGCCCCCGGTGCGGATCTTCCTCGGCACCGAGACCGGGCAGCAGCGAGCTGAGCGGGTCTTCGTCTGGTCGATCGAGAAAGTCCGCGACCCGTCCCGGGTCTACGAGATCATCCTGATGAAAGAGCTGCCGGGCTTCGATCCCCGCCGCTGGCTCACCGGTTTCACCAACTACCGATTCGCTATCCCGGAGCTGGCCGGGCGCAGCGGGCGCGCGATCTATAACGACGTGGACCAGATCTATCTGAGCGATCCGGCGGAGCTGTTCGATACGTCCATGGGCGACCACGGCTACATGTCGATCTCCGATCGCGACACGTCGGTGATGCTGATCGACTGTGAGCGCATGGCGGAAGTCTGGCCGCTGACCGCCGTCCGCATGGAGCGGCGCAAGCGGCTGGAATCACGGGCGCGGCGGATCGACGGCCTCTGGGGCCCGATCGATGCCGGCTGGAACGCCCGCGATGACGAATATCGCCCCGGCCGCTCCCATCTGATCCACTTCACCGTGCTCCAGACCCAGCCCTGGCATCCCTTCCCCGAGCGTTTCGTCTACCAGCCGAACCCGGTGGCACCGGTGTGGGAGGCGCTGGAGCGGGAGGCGGACGCGACCGGGTTCCAGCTGTTCAGCAGCCTGCGCCCGAGCCGGAAATTCCGGGACCTGGCCGCGCGGTGGGCCGGACAGGCCGTATCCCGCCCGTCGTCCGTGAACGCGGCAGCGTGGCGCGGCCTGCCGGATCTGGTCCAGCGGTCCGGCGGCCGGGAACCGGTCCATTACACCCTGTGCGACCCGGCGCCCGGCGCCGGGGCACCATCCGTCCGTAATCCGCTGCTCGGCGGTCCGGTCATGACCCCATCGGCGGCCGCCGGCATCATCTGCAGTCGCCTGCTGGAGTACCTGCCCGACGAGGATCTGCCCTGGCTGCTGGACGAGATCTTCGCGGCGGCCGGCAAGTTCGTGTTTTTGGCCGTCGATGACCAGAGCCCGGCCGGCGATGGCGAGCCTTCGAGACGGGCACGCTCCCCGGCATGGTGGACCGCGCTGATGGAGGGCGCTGCCCGCCGGCATCGCCATGTCCACTGGCGGCTCGCCATCCGCGTCCGCCGGCGTTTCGGACGCCTGGCCTGGGCGCATCGGGGCGGCGGCCGCTGCCTCAGCGAGACGCCGCGAGTGTGGTTGCTCACCGATGACAAACCCGGCCATACCATCCAGTCCACGGCGCTCGCCGGGGCGCTGGGCTGGCCCGCCGCGACCCGGCAGCTGCGCTTCAATCCGCTGAATTACGTGAGCAACAATCTCCTCGGGGCCAGCCTGCGCAGCCTCGACCGCAGCGGCTCCGACCGGCTGGACCCACCGTGGCCGGATCTGCTCATCTCGGTTGGCCGGCGCAGCGCGCCGGTGGCCCGCTGGATCGGCGAACAGAGCGCCGGTGGTACCCGCCTGGTCCATCTGGGGCGCAAGGGCGGGGAAGTCGCCGACCATTTCGATCTGGTGGTGGGTTGCGCGCACTTCCGTCAGTCCGCCCATCCTCACCGGCTGCAGACCCTGGCGCCGCTGAACCCCCTCGACGGGTCCACCCTGGAACTTGCGGCCGACCGCTGGCAGGGTCTGTTCCGTGACGCCCCGCGGCCGCGGGTGGCCCTGATCGTCGGCGGCGATTCGGCCCTGCATAGACTGGATGCGACGACCGCCGCCATCCTGGGCGAGGAGGTCCGGGCCTACGCGGGCTCCCTGGGTGGTTCGGTGTCCGCGGTCACCAGCCCGCGCACGGCCGTCGCGGCGGCCGACGCTCTGCAGCACGCACTGGGCCCCCACAACACGGTCCACCGCTGGCGTCCGGATGGCGCCGACAACCCGTATACCGGTTATCTGGCTCTGGCCGATATCCTGGTGGTGACCGGCGAGAGCGAGTCCATGCTCAGCGAGGCGGCGGCCACCGGCAAGCCGTTCTTTATCTACCCGCTGCCCCGGAGACGCGTCGGGCTGCGGGCCCGGATCGCCGAGGCGGTGCTGCGGCGTTCGCGCAAACCGCGGCTCAACAAGCGCGGCACCGTCCGCCCTCAGCGCGGCCTGCAGTACCTGTGCGCGCGTCTGATCGACCGTGGCTGGGTGCGTCCGCGGCGGGACCTGGGCATGCTCCACCGGGCCCTGGTGGAGGCCGGCGTCGCACAGATGTTCGGCCGCGAATTGCAGCCGGGTGAGCGGCCCATGCTCCACGAGGCCGGGGACGTCGCGGCCCGGGTGAGGGACATGCTGGGGCTGAGCGATGACTGAGGCCAATCTCGTCATCGTCCGCCACGGCCAGAGCGAGTGGAACCGGGACCGGCGCATGACCGGCTGGAGCGACGTGCCGCTGAACGCGCGCGGTCGGGAAGAGGCGCGCGACGTGGGGCGCCTGCTCCGGGAGGCCGGGTGCCGTTTCGATCTGGCCTTTACCTCGTGGCTGCAGCGCGCCGCGGAGACGCTGGAGATCGTGCTGGCCGAACTCGGTCAGACGGACCTGCCGGTGTCCAGGAGCTGGCGGCTGAACGAGCGCCATTACGGGGCCATGCAGGGCATGAGCCGCCAGCAGGCCGTGCGGGAGTTCGGCCTCAGGCAGTACGCCGGCTGGCAGAGCGGGTTCGCCCAGCGGCCGCCGGCGGTGGCCGAGGACGATCCACGTTATCCTGGCAACGATCCGCGCTACGCGGAGGTCGGGCCGGCTTCCCTGCCCGTGGCCGAGAGCATGCAGGACACCCTCGGCCGGGTGATGCCCTGCTGGCGCGAGGAGATCGGTCCGGCTCTGAAAGCGGGCAAACGGGTACTGGTGGTAGCCCACAAGACCAGCGTGCGGGTATTGCGAAAGCAGCTGGAGGGGATCTCGGATGAGGATATCTCCGCCATGACGGTCAGGACCGGTGAGCCGATCGTCTACAGCCTCGATGCCGCCCTGGGTGTGCGCTGGCAGAAATCCCTCAACCCCAGCGGCCGGTTCAGACGTATCGCCCAGGCCGCGCTGGCGCGATGGATCCACAGCGGGCGCGCCGAGAAGACGGTGTGACAAGGGCGATGGAATACCTGAACTACGCCATGATGGACGCGGTCGACGGCGAGGACTTCCGCAGACAGAAGCCCTATCCCTGGATCAATCCGGAGGGCCTGCTGACCGACGCCGGCTACGCCGCGCTGCGCGGGAGTCTGCCGGACGTGGCGCTGTTCAAGAAGGTATTCGGCGTCGAGCGCGCCCACGGCCAGCGGAGCCACGATCGCTACACCCTCGAGTATGCCGACGGGTTGGCGGTGCCGGCGCCCTGGCAAGCATTCATCGAGGAACTGCGCGGCCGCCGGTACCGGGACTTTCTCCGGCGGATCTTCGGCGTGCGTTTGCTCGATCTCACTTTCCACTGGCACTACACGCCCGACGGCTGTTCGGTCTCGCCCCACTGCGATGCCCGCCACAAACTCGGCTCCCATATCTTCTATCTCAATACCGCCGACGACTGGCGGGAAGAGTGGGGCGGCGAGACGCTGATACTGGACGACGAAGGCCGCTTCCGCCGGGATTCGGCGCCGGGCTTCGAAGATTTCGACCGGGTCATCGGTGCCCGGGCGCTGGGCAATCGCAGCCTGCTCTTTATGCAGCGCAAGAATTCCTGGCACGGTGTGCGCGAGATCCGCTGCCCCGAGGGCGAGCTGCGCAAGGTCTTTATCGTCGTCGTCAACAGCGGCAGCCCGGTGGCCCGGGTGCGTCGATTCCTGCGAAAGGTGGCGTGATGACGACCGCGCCGCTGGTCCCGACACACGCCCCGGCAGGTTCACTGTGATCAGGATCGTCATCGGGACCGACCCCAGCCAGTTGGTGGCCCAGCGGGTGCTGGAATATTCCATCCGCAAGCACACGGACGCCGAGATCGACATCATCGCCGGGCGCCAGACGCAGAAACGCCTGGGCGGGACCCGTTTCGGTTTTGTGCGCTTTACCGTCCCGCATCTCTGCGGCTATCGCGGTACCGGTATCTACATGGATGCCGACCAGCTGGTGCTGGGTGACGTGGCCGAGCTGGCCGGCCAGCTGCAGCCGCCTCACGCCATCGGCATCGTGCGCCAGATCGAGGGCACATTCGCAGGCCGGCCCGTGGCGCCGCGTAACGAGACCAGCGTCATGGTGCTGGACTGCGCGCGGCTGCGGGACTGGGACCCGGAGACGATGTTCGACCCGGTGGTGCCCAACACGGAGCAACCCGGTCCCGGCCAGTTCCGGTACAAGGATTTCATCCGCCTGGCCTGGGTGGACCCGGCTTTGATCCAGGCCATCGACCCGCGCTGGAATCACTACAACATGGTGCGCGACGATACGCGTCTGATCCATTTCAGCCACGTCCGCGAGCAGCCCTGGAAGCGGCCGGCGCACCCCATGACGGCGCTCTGGGAGGAATGGCTGCACGAGGCCATGCGCGCCGGCTACGTGAGCCGCGGCGACATCGTCAAGGCGGTCGCCCTCGGCCGCATCCACCCCCATTTCCTGCGCCACGCGCTCCGGGCCGCCTGAGCCGGACCCGGATCGACGGACCGTCCTAGGATTTTCGCCGGGACCGGCCAGGGAACAGTCGCGCGAACGGCCCGGCCTGACGCCGGCGCACCGCCGCCTCCAGGTAATCCACGTGCCGCAGCATCGATCCGGCGTCGTTCAGGCGGGCTTCGATCCGCTCCCAGTCCCGCCACAGATCGAGGTCTTCGGGTCCGGTCTCGTCGGTGGCCAGCCGCCGCAGCCAGCGGTAGGCGTCGCGGGTGAGCGGGTTCAGACGCGGGTCCTGATCGAGGTCCGACTCCGTGAAGCGGGTGTGGCGCATCCCGGGTCGCAGGAATTCGCCGGTGAAGGCGTCGATGGCCTGCCGTGCGTCGGCATCCAGCGGGATGTCCAGGCGCTCGGCCATGCGCGTCAGCTGGGCGCGGGGATCTTCCATCAACAGGTCGTACTCCACCACCACGAACGGGTAAGCAGCCAGGTGGCGGAAGTAGGGCACGACGTTGACCAGCCATTCCAGGTCGGTCTTCTCCTGGCGCCCGCGCAGGGGATCGAGCTTGTTGCGAGAGCGCGCCACGCTCAGGGGATTGCGGGCGGCCACCACGAATGACAGATCGACGCCGGCCCGGTCCAGGGTCATGGTCCAGAATGGCAGCATCCTCAGGGTCTGTGCGTACTTGAAACCCCACAAGGGAAAGTCGGCGAAGCGCCGGCGGATCACCTCGACGGCCTCGTCGCTCAACGCCCGGACGGCGGGCAGCGACCACTGCTCCGTGTCGATCAGGGACACGCTCTCGCTGCGCAATCCGAGCTCGGCGCGCACCCGCTTGGCGATGCGCAGCAGGTCCCGGTCCTCGAAGAAACCGGTCGGGTTCTTCGCCGTCGGCGCCTTGAGCCGGTCACCGAGTTCCACGCCCAGGGCCTGCAATCCGCGGGTGATCGCGCTGGTGCCGCTGCGCCCGGCGCCGACCACGAAGATCGCACGGGAGCGGGCCGCTTGGGGGCTTGGAGGCGCGTTGTGGGTCGTCGGCATGGTCGCTACCCGGCAGCAGGATCCGCCCGGCAGGTCTGATCCGGACAGAGGATGAAGCCGCTCATCTTATCAGCTCGCGGATCCGCGCCACGGCCATCGCGAGGCCGTCCTCCAGCGGCTGTCCTGTCGCCTGCCCCGGGGCCTGCCCCGTCGCCTGCCCCGTCGCCTGTCCCTGGGTCTTTGGCGGCTCGCCCAGCCGGGTCACCAGCCCCCGATCCCTGAGGACGCGGTGACCGGCGTCAAAGTCCCGGGCCGGTTTGAACAGGCCCAGGTACAGCAGACCTGCATGGAGCTGGCGCAGCGGCGGGCGTCGCAGCAGGCGGCCCCACAGGCCGGATGTCCGCCGCCGCGGCCACGCGAACAGGGCCACCGGTTTGCCGGTGGCGCAGGCCTCCACCGGCACCGAAGCGCTGTCCACGGTGACGATGAAACGGTCGGCGAGGGCCAGGATCGCGAAATAGGGGTTGTCAGGATCCTCCGGCCGCCAGCGATAACGGAAGGCCGGGACATCCACGGCGGCGAACAGGGCGTCCGCTGCGTCCAGCGGGGTGCGCGGCGTGGTGCTGATCAGCAGCGAACCACCGGCCTCGCGAGCCACGGCGCTGGCTTCCCGTCCCAGCCTGGCCGCCGTGGCGGGATCCAGTACGTAGGACGAGCTGGTGCCGCCGACGATCAGCCCGATCCGGGGTCCCGGGAGTGACTCGAATTCGTCCCGCCAGCGGGCTGCGTCCGCCGCCAGACGTTCCTGCGGGAGTCGATTCAGGGCGCTGTCCAGATGCAGCACATTGGCTCGCCGGGGCAAGCGGTACTGAGGCAGCGTGATGATCAGATCGAACCGGTCCAGCGGCGCCTGGGTATGAAACAGGTGGACCAGCCTGGTGCGGCCGCCGGACTGCTTGCGGATCCACCGGGCCACCGGGGCGCTGCGGCGCGAGGCCGCGATGACGAGATCCGGCCAGGGCGGCTGGAGCGGGTCCGACCGCACCCGGTCGACGCTCAGGAGGGACGCGCCGAGAAACAGATTGGGGATGCGGTTGAAGAGGTTGTGGTGGAGCTGACGGGTCTCGAACGGCCAGCCGAGGGCATTGGCCAGATTGAGCATCTGTACGTTGCCGCCCTGGCCCTTTCCGAGCAGGACCCAGACTTTGGGCGGGGGTGGGGTGGGGTTCAAGGGCCGATGCTCCTGCCGGGGCCGGTTACGGCCGGCTCGGGCCAGCCGTGACCGATCAGCTGCCGCCGCCCAGATGGAGGTCCTCGACCACCTCGCCGGCGAACACGATCTCCGAGGGTCCCGCCAGTTGCCGCCAGTGCGACGACAGCTCGGCCATGCGGCCGCTTTCCTCCGCATCCCACATCCGCTCCCAGCTGGCCCGGTCGGGCCACTGGGCGTAGGCGTAGAGATCGCCGTCTTCGGTGAGATGCAGGCGCGAGCCCAGGCCGCCCAGCTCACGTTCGATGAGCTGGGTCATCTCCTTCCAGCAGGCGATAAACGCGGTGTGGTCTTCTTCCAGCGGATGGAACCGGTAGGCCACGCAGAACATGTCACAG
>CBDTYJ010000058.1:0-11882 GCA_965364575.1 uncultured Gammaproteobacteria bacterium | reverse complement strand
GCCTCTGGCATCGATCGGTGCTTTGTGTTTTCCTGAGGGTCCAGAAATCACCGCGAGCATAAAAGACGGTGAACGAGGCGCGCCAATCATCGGGACGGCTCCGGTCGGCCGATTCCAGCCCCCAGGCTCCCAGGTCCGGTACCGTGAGGAGCGGACGGAGTGCGGGCGGATGAAGTCGAGGCTCCTCACCAGTTTCGTCGCCACCCTGGTCGTCGCAATCGGCCTGCCGGTGCTCTATCTCGCGGTCCATTACGTGGGCACGGTCCAGGAGACGGCTCGCATCAGCGCCGATCAGACCCGCTTGGCGGGCGAGGAAGCCCGGCGCCGGCGCGCCGACGATCTCGCCCAGGCGATGGCCGTATTCCTCTCCCGCCGCGGCGACTGGACCGCCGGCGTGGAGGCCGATCTCGCCAGGATGCTCCCGGTCGAGAGTGGCGCCGTGGCCGAGGTCCTGTCCGCGGGCGGCGAAAGCCTGGTACGCACCGCCCCGCGCACCGGTTCTCCGATCGCCGGTGAGGCCATGGTCAGCGGCGGTCCCGTCGCCGGTGCCCGGGTTATCGTCGAACTGCCCGGGATCAGGGAACCCATCAACCCCGAGATGCTGGAGTCCGCCGTGGGCGCGAGCCTGCGGCAATTGCTGCGGGGCGCGGCCATCGCCGCCGCCTCCGGGCTGCTGATCGGCCTGTTGCTCAGCCTGGTCATGCTGCGCCGGCGTACGCCGCGTCCGGGTCCGGACAGCGCCGCCAGAACCCCCGAACCCGCGGCGGACCTGCCGATGCCCGAACCGGCTCCCCCGGAGCAACCGGAGAGCGTTGGCCCGAAGGCGAGCAGCCTGCCGCTGGAGTTCGTCGATTCGGTCATCAAGGAAATGAGCGACGCGGCGATCCTGGTCTCGCCTGAACTCCTGATCACCCGGGTCAATCCAGCCGCGTGCCGGATGCTGGGCTACGACCCCGAGGAATTGCTCGGTCAGACACTGGCGTCGCTGTTCCCCTCGGACTCCAACGCCATCGTCGGGCCGGATAATCGCTTGCGCAAAGAGGGCGAGACCGAGCTGGTGACCAAGATCGGCCAGCCGGTGGCGGTCAGATTCACGACTGTGGAGTCGGCCCCCGGCAGCCCGGGCATGCTGCTGTTGCAGAGCATCGGCGAAGACAAGCTGTCCAAGAAACGCATCCAGTACCTCACCCGGTTCGATGCCCTCACCCGGGTGCCGAACCGCATGCAGTTCCAGCACAAGCTGCAGCAGGCCATGGCCAGGGCCAAACGCAATAATGTACGGGCGGCCCTGTTGTATCTGGATCTGGACCGGTTCAAAGACGTCAACGATACCTTCGGCCACCCGGTGGGCGACCGCAGCCTCGAGATCACGGCCAGACGGATCGTGGATGCCATGGACCCCGGCACCCTGATCGGGCGCCTGGCCGGCGACGAGTTCGCCATCCTGATCGAGAACCTGCCCCTGGACGACTCGCTGCAACCGGCCCTGGCAGCGACCGCGCGCATGCTCCTGGACCGCGTGGCCCGCGAGTTCTACATCGAGAAGCGCGAGTTGTTCGTGACCGCCAGCATCGGCATCGCGATCTGTCCCAACGATGCCGACAACGTGGTGGATCTCATCCGCAACGCCGACGCCGCCATGTATCACGCCAAGCAGGCGGGCGGGAATACCTACGGCTTCTACACGCCGCAGATGAACGCCGACGCTGTGGACCGGCTGATGCTCAAGAGCGAGCTGCGAAGGGCGCTGGAACGCGAGGAGTTCGAGATCCGTTATCAACCGCGGGTGGACCTGCGGGACGGTCGCATCACCGGCGCCGAGGCATTGCTCAGATGGCGGCACCCGAAACGCGGCGAAGTGCCGCCGTCGGTATTCATCCCCATGGCCGAGGACAGCAGCCTGATCTTCGACATCGGCGCCTGGGTACTGGACCGGGTCTGCGCGGATTATTCCCAGTGGCAGAGCCGCCTGGCCTGGCCCGGCCGCGTATCCGTGAACCTGTCGCTCAAGCAACTGCGAGAGAAGGATTTCCTGCGCCGCATCGAGAACACCTTCGAGCGTCACAAGCTGACACCCTCGTGCATGGAATTCGAGATCACCGAGTCGACCCTTATGCGTGATGGCGAGGCGACCCTGCGGATGCTGGACCGGCTGTACCAGCTTGGACTTCATCTCTCCATCGACGATTTCGGCACCGGCTATTCCTCGCTGAGCGCTCTCCAGCATTTCCCCATCGGCACCCTGAAGATCGATCAATCCTTCGTCCACGGTGCCGACCACGAGACCGAGCCGGCGACCATCGTCACGACCATCATCAGCATGGGTCAGAACTTGCGCATGGATGTGGTGGCCGAAGGGGTGGAGACCCAGGAGCAGCTCGACTTCCTGAGGGCCCACGGCTGCCACTATGGCCAGGGCCACCTGTTCGGTCACCCACTCGACGGCGAAGATTATCTCCAGCTGCTGATCGAACAGCAGAGCGGACAGCCCCTGCACGCGTCCCTGTTCGCCTGAATCGCACACGCCGGACCCGGTTCCCCCGGTCTACACTTCTCGCAGGAGGCCGCGCTTCTTGAGAGCCATGGTGCTTCAACGCCCGGGGCAGCCCCTGGTGCCCGAACGACGCCCCGATCCGGCGCCCGGTGACGGACAGGTCCTGTTGCGTGTCCGGGCTTGCGCGGTCTGCCGCACCGATCTGCACGTGGTCGACGGCGAGCTGCCGGATATCCCCCTGCCGATCGTGCCCGGCCATGAGATCGTGGGCGAAGTCATCGAGAGCGGCGCCGGTGCTGAGTGGAAACCGGGGCAGCGCCTGGGCGTCCCCTGGCTGGGCTATGCCTGCGGCCACTGTGGATTCTGTGCCAGCGCCCGGGAGAACTTGTGCGATCAGGCCCGTTTTACCGGTTATCAGCTGGACGGCGGCTTCGCCGACCGGGTGCTTGCAGACCATCGATTCTGCTTCCCCATCGATCCCTCTTACAGTGACGTGGAGGCGGCGCCGCTGCTGTGCGCGGGCCTGATCGGCTATCGCTCGCTGGTGATGGCGGGGGATGCCACGGATCTGGGGATCTACGGCTTCGGCGCGGCCGCCCATATCGTCGCCCAGGTGGCCCGGTGGCAGGGCCGGCGCGTCCACGCCTTTACCCGGCCCGGCGACTCGGCGGCCCAGGCGTTTGCGCGGGATCTGGCGGTGGACTGGGTGGGGAGCTCCGACGAATCCCCGCCGCGGCCGCTGGACGCCGCGATCATCTTCGCCCCGGTCGGTGCGCTGGTGCCGCGAGCCTTGTCAGAGGTGCGCAAGGGCGGCGTGGTGGTCTGCGGCGGGATCCACATGTCGGACATCCCCAGCTTCCCCTATGCCCTGCTGTGGGGCGAGCGGACCCTGCGCTCGGTGGCGAACCTGACCCGGCGGGATGCGATCGAATTCCTGGAGCTGGCGCCCCGGGTACCGGTGCGCACCCACACGGTTTGCTACCCCCTGGAGCGAGCCAACGAGGCCCTGGACGATCTTCGCGCGGGTCGGCTGAGCGGCGCCGCCGTGCTGACCATGGACTGACGTCAGCGGCCACCATCGTATCCGGTCATCTCCAGATAGCCACTCCCGGTCACAGGCCGCCCGCCACGCTCCCCGCGGACCTGGATCGCACCCTCCCAATAGCGGACGGACAGATCCATCTCCTGGCCCTCGATGCGCGGTTCCACCTCCAGCCGCAGATCCAGCGCAGGGATCCTGAGTGACCATCGAAGCGGGTAGCGGACGCCCGTAGCCGGGCTGCGCCAGCGCTCGCCGGGCACCAGGTCGACGCCGTCGCGATCCAGCCGCAGCAGGCTGCCGTCTGCCTCGAACAGGGTCCCGGCGCTCAATTCATCCATGGAACCGTCCTCCCTGCGCAGGCCGTAGAACATGAGATCGCTGCCGTCATCGAGCTGGATCGAGAACCAGTCCCAGCCGGCCAGACCGGGACCCAGGGCACTCGTGCTCCACTCCCGGTCCAGCCAGGTGAGACCGCTCACCTCGAGGCGCTCACCGTCGAGCTGCAGCACGCCGGCGGCTGGCATGCGCGTAAAGCTGTAGTAGAGGGAGGCGTTGCCGGCCTCCGGGCCCTTCGCGCTGTAGCCATCCTCACCCTGGAAAACCGGTGGACGCCCGGGCTCGAGGCGCAGATCCAGCGCAAAGTCGTCACGGGCGGCCGCGAGCCGTAGCGGCAGGAACTCTTCTCCGATCGAGGCCGCGGACCAGTCTTCCAGCCATACCCGGAACGGCTGTGCTTCGGCTCCGGCCAGACCCTGAGCGCCGCGGGCGAACCGCTCATGACTGAAGAAGCGCCGACCCTCGGTGTCGGTCAGGGCCAGGTGGCCCATCCACAGCTGCCGCGTCCCCCAGGCCGACGGCCGGCGGACCGCCCGGGGCGCCATCGCGAAGCGAAAGAAGGTGAGCTGGAAACCGAAATGACGGCCACGGGCGGTCTCCAGATTACCGGTGAAATACCACCATTCGGAGCGGAAATCCGGGTGCGGTCCGTGATCCGCCGGCAGCATCGGCCGTTCGCCGGGGCGCGCGCGCCGGAAACCGGCCTCGTCTTCGCCTCCCAGCAGATCGACCACAGCAAGGGTTTCAGCCTCCGGCTGCACAGGCCCGGGATCGCAGGACCAGAGCACCCAGACCATCGGGATCGCGACCAGGGTCGCGGCAATGATCCGGGCGCGGCTCATTCGTCCCTGAGGTCCAGGGCCGGCCGCCGCTGCCCGGAGCGACGGGCCGGGTAGAGCCCCCCCAACAACGCCGCCGCGACCGCCAGCAGCAACCCCTGGCCCAGGGTGGCCGCGTCGGGATGGAATCCCATGCTCCAGCCGAAGGCGCGCATGTTGATGACCTCTACCAGCAACAGGGCAAGGACCAGGCCCAGAGGCGCCGCCAGGATGCCGGCAGCCGCGCCCAGCAGACCGGTCTGGGTGATGACCAGTCTTTGCACCTGGGCCGGAGTCCAACCCAGCGCCCGCAGCACGGCCAGTTCCCTGACCCGCTCCATCTGCAGCGATTGCAGCGCGCTCAGGATGCCCAGGAATGCCACGATCCCGACCAGGACCTGCAGGACACGGGTGATAGTAAAAGTGCGGTCGAAGATCGCCAGCGACACTGTCCGGATCTCGGCATTCGACGCCACCTGCACGCCCGCTGCATCGCCGAGGGCCTGATCGGCTGCCCGGCGGATCTGCCCGGGACTGGCGCCATCGGCCGCGATCAATCCGAGGCCTCCCAGCCTGTGGATCCCCCAGGCCTCCCTGAAGGCCGGGAGATACATGGCGACGACGCCGCGATCCGACGTGTAGTCGCGGAACACGGCCGCCACGCTGAAGCGTCGCGGCCCGTCTCCGGTGATCAATTCGAGTCCGTCACCGACCTCCAGCTGCCGGCGCCGGGCGAACGGTTCCGACAGCCACACCGCGCGTCCCGAAAGGAATGCCTCGCGCGCCGCTGCCGGTTCCCCCTGGAGCAGGTCGAAGCCCCAATCTCCGGCACCGGGGTCCAGCGCCCACAGTCTGATCTGTTCGCCGCCGGTCTCCAGCCGGTGCCGCACCGAGCGCGTCACCTCCGCGACGTGGGGACTGGCCGCGATGCTCGAGGCCAGTTCGTCCGCGTCGCGGCCCCCGGCATACCAGGCCTCGTCGAGACTGATATAGAGATCGGCGCGCAGACTCTGGCGTAGCCAGTTGTCGACACTCACGCGGAAGCTCCCCACCATGACGCCGACGCCGATCACCGCCGCCACCGCCACCATCAGCGCCGCGACCGCCACGCCGGTACGGCTTAAGGTACTGCTGATGCCGCGCACGGCCATGCGGCTGGGCATATCCAGACGATGACCACCGAGACGACCGATCACGGAGGTCATGGCGACGATCGAAGGCGGGGCGGCGAAGGCCGCCGCCAGGATCACGCACAGCAAGCCGAGAAAGCCCACCGCGAGGGTGGGCGGGCCGAAGCCGATCAGGCCAAGACCGACCAGCAGCGCCACGCCGGCGCCCACCATCAGCCACGGCAACCTTCGGCGCGCCCGGCGTTCCAGAGACGCCCGGCTCAGCACGGATCTGGGCGGCACTGCGGCAGCCTCCGCCGCCGGTGCCAGACTGGCCGCAAGCGTGACGCCGAGGCCCAGCAGCACGCCCTTGAACAGGGCCGCGGTGTCCAGGTGCATGCCGGCGAACTCCAGCTGGAAATACAGATCGTCGATCGTGCGCACGACGAGACGGGTCAAACCGGCCCCAAGCATCCAGCCGAGCATCATCCCGATGACGGTCCCGGGCATGCCGACCAGCAGTGACTCACGAAGGACCGAGACAAACAGCTGGGCGCGGCTGACACCGAGGGTCCGCAGGGTGCCGATCACGGTGCGCCGCTGCACCACCAGGAAGGACATGGTGCTGTAGATGAGGAAAGCGCCCACCAGCAG
Source organism: uncultured Gammaproteobacteria bacterium (assembly GCA_965364575.1). Classification (GTDB taxonomy): domain Bacteria; phylum Pseudomonadota; class Gammaproteobacteria; order Steroidobacterales; family XN24; genus CAMYOC01. The sequence continues at coordinate 5,429 of CBDTYJ010000058.1, read as the reverse complement.
GGCCAGGAGGCTCAGGGCGAGGAGGTTGATGCGGAAGGCCCGGGTCATCTCCGACATGCTCTGGGAGCGGGCGGCGGTGGCGGTCAGCTCGAGCTCGGCGGGGATCGCCGATTCCACCGCCTCGGTCTCCGTGGGCGTCAGGACCAGATCCACGTGGCTGAGCTGGCCGAGCATGCCGAGCACTTCCTGGGCCGTGGCGATATCGGCGACCAGGAAATCTTCCAGCACCGCGCGCCGTTCCGGCTCCGGCTCCAGCCACCCGACCAGCCGCAATTCGGTATCTCGGCCATCCGCATAAACCCTGAAGCGGTCTCCCATGCCGATCCCGAGGCGCCGGGCCAGCTCGCCCGTGCCCAACACCGCCCCCGGCTCCGTCAGCAGGGGTCCGAGATCGACGCTGCCCCGGGCGGTTGCATAGTCACGGAATGGCCCCTCGGCCAGCGGATCGACCCCCATCATGGTCAGCATCAGCGGCTCTTCGTCGTCCGCGCTGCCGCCGACGCGCACGCGACCCTGTACCACCGGCGCCGAGATCGGCGTAGTGCCGTCCAGCCGCAGGGTCAGATACACCGACTCGTCAAGACGACCATCCTGGGGGATCAGTTGATGGGTGGCGCGGCCCGTCACCGCCTCCCGGGAAAGATCGAAGGCGCGCAATGCGGCGCCTCCGGCCAGGTCCACGCCGGTGACCACGGCGACGCCCAGCGCGACGCCACTGATGGCGAGCGCCAGCTGCCAGGGATGCCGCAGAAAGAAGCGCCAACCTGCTCGTTGCACCAGCCGGCTCATCCGTCCTCCGGGTCGCCCGCGGCCACCAGGCGGCCGTCGCGGATGGTGAGCACCCGGTCCGCCATGCCGATCACCTCCTGGCTGTGGGTCGCCATCACCAGAGTCGTGCCGGAGCGGCGGCACAGATCGTCGAGCAGCCGCAGCACCTCCCGCGCCGTACTGAGATCGAGATTCCCGGTCGGCTCATCCGCCAGCAGCAGGCCGGGACGGTGCACCAATGCCCGGGCCAGGGCCACGCGCTGCTGCTCACCCCCGGACAACTCGTCGGGATAGTCGTCGGCGCGGCCTGCGAGGCCAACGGCGCCCAGCCATTCACCGATCCGGGATGCCGCCTCCCGTTCCGGGACGCCAGTGAGGTCCAGAGGCAGCCGAAGGTTTTCGGCCACGGTGAGCGTCGGCACCAGGTTGAAGAACTGGAACATGTACCCGACTTTGTGCCGGCGCAGCCTGGACAGGGCGTCCTCGCTCTTGGCCGCCAGGGATTCGCCGTCGATCAGCACGTCTCCGCTGCTGGGCCGGTCCAGCCCGCCCAGGAGATTGAGCAGCGTGGACTTGCCCGAACCGCTGCGCCCGACCAGCACCACGAACTCGCCATGCCCGATATTGGTCTCGATGTGATCCAGCACCAGACGATTGCGGCCGCGCCCTTCATAGTGCTTGGTGAGCGCCCTGATCTCGACATGGGGCGACCCGGGCCCGGCCCCGGCCCGGCTGTCGCCGGCGACGCGTGTGGATGGCTTAATTGTCATGCCTGCGTTTCTGGCGCCGCCACTCCCATGGCGGCGTCTGCTCCGACGGCGGCAATGACCACAAGCCCCGCCGCTGTTGCCGGGCCGATTCTTCCAGCTCCATCAGGTCCTCGAGACCCAGGCGCTGAAGCAGCGCCGGGTCACGGGTGTAGCGTCGGTATACCCACGCGTTGCCGGCCCTGACCATCTCGGCATTGACGATCAGCCCGTCCGGCTCGCGGGTGACCTTGGCCACCGCGCGCCCATAGCGGTCGGTCTCGACCAGCTCCAGGGTCAGAGCGCGGCCGCGGATCAGACCGAACAGCGCCTCCCGGCTGCGCCGACTCCATGGCTGGTGCCGCTCCGGCGCGTCGATGCCGTAGAGCCGCACCTCGATTTCACCACCATCGTCGCCCCGCATCAGGAAGCTGTCGCCGTCGAAGACCTTCAGGGTCTGGCCGCCGCCGGCCTCGCACCCCGTCATCGGGACGGTCAATGTCATGATGGCCGCGACCAGGACGAGGACTGCTGCCCCCACCCGCCGGGGCATCTTGGGTATGCCGGGGATCATTCTCTGGCAGGGCTAGTCGTCGGCGCTGAGCAGGGCATGCAACAGATTGTCCTGAAAATTGATATTGCCGGTCAGGCGATTGTGGGCTTCGCACAGGAAGAACGAGTATCGCATGGGGAAGAAGCTGTAGCGATGACGGCGGAGGGTGGGATCCAGCGTCTCCCGGGCCAGCAGCGAGGCCTTTGTCACCACGCCGTCGCCGGGCTCCAGCATCAGGAAATCGTAGTCGACACCGGGGACCCGTTCGGCGATCTCGTGCGGCCACAGGCGGATCACCGATTCGCCGGCCACCTCCTCCACCAGGATCCTGGCGGGCGTCAGATTGCAGTTGCCCCCGAACACGATGTAACTGACCGTGGGCTCGGGCACCGGCACGGTCAGGGACCAGACAAAACGCCGCCCCCGCTCCAGATGCCGATGGAAGTAGCGCTCCAGCAAGGCGAGGCGGGCCCGGGCATCCACGTCGTCTTCGTATTCGCCGGAGATGCGGCGGCGCACTTCGGGCGAAAACACGGAGAACTGGAAGCGCCGCCACAGATCCACATCGAACAGGTCCCGCTCCAGGGCCTCCCCGTCACTCTTTATCAGCCAGTCGTTGAGCGGATGGGGCAGGAGCTGATAGACGGAGGGGAAGGTCGCGACGACTTCCGTCGGCACCCCGCCGAAAGCGGTCTTGACGCCCTGGAGCATGGTCTGTATCGCGGTGACCGAGCCCAGGTTGGGCGTGCCCAGCAGGATCGCGCGCCGGACCCGCCCGGCGCCGTGACCGTTGACGGGGAAGTCATTGTCGTCGAGCACATCGACGGTGCCGTAGCGGACGTAATAGCGGGCGACCAGGCCGCCCATGCTGTGAGCGATAAGATCGACCTTTAGCTGCGGGTCGGCATGGTCCCGCCGGATCTGTTCGATGAATTCGTCCAGGGCCCGGGCCGTGAGCACATTGTCCTGACGCCAGTCATAGGCGAACACATAGAATCTCTTCTCGCCCGGCGCGACCGGTTCGCCCGGACGACCGCGCCGGTAACCCCCTGCCTCGGACAGGACCCGCATGATCTCGCCGTAGAAATCCCGGCCCGCGGCCCGATCCGTGATGCCGGTGACCCGCAGGTCGTCAGGCAGCGGCGACAGGGTCCGCGGATCGATCTCCAGGGCCAGATCCCGGTAATCGTGGAACAACAGGCGCCAGGCGGAGCCAGGCCAGGCCTCTTCACCGCCGGCGGGATCCTCCAGGCGGCTGCCGAGGATGCCGTGTATCAGGATGACCGGGGGCTGGCGCGGGTTCGCCTGCTTGGCATACAAACGGGCGAGATCCGGACGCGGCGCGGAGCACGCGGCCGCCAGTATGGCCGCCGATACGGCGATAATGAGCCAGCGTAAAAAAGACATGGACGAACACCCCGAAGGCGCTCGGTCCACGATAACACGCGGGAAGTAAAGCTCAGTCTTCCAGGTCGCGGAATTTCTGCCGCAATTCGTAGCCCTGATCGGTCACGATACGCTCCAGCACCTGGACACGCTTCTCCAGATCCAGGACCCGCTGCGCGTGTTCCCGGGGATCGGGTTCGGACTGGTCCCGGTGGCGCTTGCGGCTGCTGAAATGACGCTCCAGGACCTTGCCGAGCGTGACCACCAGCACGATTGCAAACACCAGTTCATAGACGTTCATATCCGCTCGTCCTTATCCCGTTGCCCCGATCAGTCTTCCAGTTCCCGGAACTCCCGGTCGAGAGTGAATCCCGGTGAGGTCACATAGCGCTCCATCCGCTGGAGCTTGGCGTCGATCTCGCGCATCTTGTGGCGCACCGAGGCCACGGTGGCCACCGGTGACTTGCGCACCGAAGTCCAGAACTGCTCCTCCTCCTGGTCCTGATAGAGTTCCCGCGGCTTCTTCGGCAACAGCATGCACATGACGATATAGACCAGGAATGTCGCCGGGAACATGAACTGCAGCACGACGGCAAGCACGCGGGTGGCCGTCAGATCGAAACCGAAATAGTCGGCGATGCCGGCGCAGACGCCGCACAGCATGCGGTTCTCCCGGTCCTTGTAGAGCCGGCCCGGTGTCCCCTTCGTCCTGTCATTCATGCCCAGTACCTGTCGTGACGAGAGCGCGGCCGTCGCCGCCAGAAATTCGTCTCGGCGGCGCCACGGAACTGCAGACGTCTACCCGGAAGCAGGATGCCCGCGGTCACATACACCAGCGCCGTCGGCAGGAAGAAGGTCAACAGCAGCAGCACCGCGACGAGACGCACGCCCCATACCGGCCAGCGGAACGCATCCGCGATGCCTGCGCATACGCCGAGGAACAGGGCGTTGTCCCGGTCCCGATAGACACGCCGGGCCTGCCCGGCGAGAGTATCCATATAGTCGCGGTTCATACCCGCTTCCTCCAGTCGGGTGCCTGATCGTCGAGGATGGTCTCCAGCGCGTTGATGCGACTCTCCATCTTCTGAGCGCTGGCCCAGATCTCCTCGAGCATCTTTTCGTCTTCCCTGGTAAGACCTTTTGCGTCCTTCCACTTGGTCACATAGTGCAACACGATGACCAGCGGCAGGACCACGCAAACCAGGAGGACAACCACTAACTCTGACATCTGTTCAGTTCCCTATGCCTGCTGACCGCTGTCGTCTCCGGCGCGGATGCGCTGCTTCAGATCCGCCAGCGCCTGCTCGACCGACTCGTCATTTTCCAGCGAGGAAAACTCGCGGCGCAGATCACGGGTCGGCGTCAGATCGTAGGCCTCTACCCGGCCCTCCATGTTCTCCATTTTACGCTCGAACTGTTCGAACCGGACGAGGGCATCGTCGATCCGCGTCTCGTGAGTATGCTTGCGCACCTCGAGACGGTCGGACGCGGTCTGGTGACGCATGACCAGGGCCTTCTGACGCGTCTTCGCGTCGGTGAGTTTCTCCTCCAGCCGGACGATGTCGTCTTTCAAATTGGCCAGTGCCTCATCGACCTGGCCGTGCTGATGTTTGATGATTTCTACCCGCTCGCTGACCTTGCTCCGCTCGGCCAGCGCCGCCCGGGCAAGGTCGTCCCGTTCCTTGCGCACCGCCAGCTCGGCCTTGTGATCCCATTCCGCGAGTTCGGCCTTGACCGCCTCCAGCTTGCGGTCCAGCTGTTTGCGGTCGGCAATGGCCCGGGCGGCCGAGGAGCGCACCTCGACCAGGGTGTCTTCCATCTCCTGGATCATCAGGCGGACGATCTTCTCGGGATCCTCCGCCTTGTCCAGCATGGCGTTGATGTTGGCGTTCACGATATCCGTGAATCTCGAAAAGATGCCCATGTTCGGCGCCTCCTGTCCAAAAAATTCCGTTCTCAGCCAATAGAAGCGAATT
>CBDTYJ010000057.1:0-11998 GCA_965364575.1 uncultured Gammaproteobacteria bacterium | reverse complement strand
GAATAGACGCGGACCAGATAGCTGTAGAAGGCGGAGACGAATCCATCGCGTTCCGCCGGCGTCGCGTCTTTCCAGTAGCGCCCAAGAACCAGCCTCGAGGCATAGTCGAAATCGAAATGGGGCCGCAACAGATCGTCGACAATGCCGTACAGTTCGGCCGAATCCTCGGCCGGCCGATGTCCGTCCTGGTCGAGCTCGCGCAGGATATCCAGCGTCATCTGCCTGACGGTCTGGTCGGGACTGACGGCGCCGGTCGCCACCGTCGGATCAGCCGCGGACGTGACACCGAACACGAGCAGTCCGGCCAACAGCCCACACAGTCTGGTCCGCAGTCGGCGAGATGGCGGGGTCACTCGCACAGGATCTGCTCTCCCTTGCGCCGGCAGAATGCCGGCCAGCCGCGTTCATCCCAGTAACGATCGAGTCCGATACGGACCAGCAGTTCGCCGAATCGGGGATGCGCCCTCAGACCCCTGTTCTCCCGCGCGAACAGGAATTCCACGTCGAAGCTGGCCGGGTCGTTGAGCAGCTGGAAAGCGACGTCCATCGCCTGCTCGTTTTCACCCAGGTACAGCCACAGCCCGTAAAGATAGCGTGGCGAGACATCCCGGGCCTCGGCCGCGCGCTCCACCGCGGCGACCGCCGCCGGGCGGAGGCGCGGATCCTCGACCGCGGTGATGAAACTGTCCAGCCATCCGGTCCCGCGTCCCAGCATCCGCTGCATGACGCTGATGATGTCACGTGCCGAGTCGAAATTGCCCAGGCGAAGCTGCAGGATCAGATTCGCCTCGGGATTCGCGCTGGGCGCGAGGCCAAGCTCGTTCGCCAGCCTGAACTGCTGCTCAGCCTCCTCGTCCATATCGTTCCAGAGGTATGCGACCGCGAGACGGTCATTAACCACCGGTGACAATGCATCCAGCTGTTTCGCCTCCATTGCCGCGTGCAGAGATTCCTCCATCCGGGCAACGGCTGCCAGGAACTGGGAATGCCACTGGTGCAGGTTGGCGTCGCCCGGCGCATTCGCGAGGGCGATGCGGAAGTTGTCATCGGCCGCGGTCCATTCCCAGCTGCGGAAGCTCATGAAGGCGACCAGACCTGTGGCGGCGATGCCCACTCTGCCATCGTAACGGCTGCCGTTCTCGATGGTCTCGCGGGCTTTGAGGAACATCTCCTCCTCGAGCTCGTAAGAGTAGTACGGCAACAGGGCGTAAGCAGTGGCGAGCTCCACGTATGCGGCGCCGAAACCGGGATCCAGTCCGATCGCGTCCCGGAACAGTCCGATGCTCAACTTGATCGGCTCTTCGTCGCGGCGCCTGAGGTGATACCTTCCGCGGAGATACAGTTCGTAAGCTTGCAGGTTCTCGGTCGGATTTCGCGTGACGAGATGCTCGCCGATCACCCTGCCTTCGAGGGCCGGCTGCAGCTCGGAGACGATGGCCGAGGCGATCGTGTCCTGGACCTCGAAAACGTCCTCCAGTCTCCCGTCATAGCTCTCCGACCAGAGTTGCAGCCCCTCGCCCGCATCCACGAGCTGGGCGTTGATGCGAATACGCTTGCCCTCCTTGCGTACGCTGCCGGAGAGGATCGTGCCGGCCCCAAGTCGTCGGCCGATCTCCCGCACGTCGGCATCCGCATTCTTGAAGGAAAAGACCGAAGTGCTGGCGATCACCCGGATCCCCTCCACGCTGGCCATCGTGTTGATCAGGTCCTCGGTCAGGCCGTCACTGAAATACTCGTTGTCCGGATCGGCGCTCAGGTTACGAAACGGCAGGACTGCCAGGGTGCGCGGACGGACGTCAGGGCGGGGCGCGTCTGCCGTTTCCGGTGACTGCGCGATCCGCTGCCCGATCAGATAAGCGAGGCCGAGCGCCAGACCCAGCATGATGACGTAGTCGAGCTTTCGTCCCGTGATGTGCGTAACCGACTCACCGGGTGCGAGCTCCCGCTCGCGCCGGAGACCTTCCGGGGTCATCTCGTAGATCCATGCAAGGGCGATCGCTACGGGCCATCCGAGGATCACGAGCACGGTGATGGCGCGCGGAACCCACGTTGGCGCGCCGATGTCGAGCATCACCGAGCTGGCCTCTATGATCAGCCAGCCGATCACCGCATAGCTCGCGGCCACACGGAAAACATTCCTGCGCCGCAGTTCCTGATACAGGGATTGACGACGGGGGGCAGGCTCGGGCCCCGTGCCGCCGGTCGGGAGCGGGGCACCCGGCGTTGCGGCTGGCGCCTCCGTGGTGACATCGCCCTGGTTATCCGGCTGCCCGATCTCGAGGTCCCGACCAGGACCGGCCTTGTTCAGAGGCTCCACCGGGCAGACCAGGCGATACCCCACCCTCGGCACCGTCTGCACGAATTCCGGGTTGCGGGAATCATCCTCGAGCGCACTGCGCAGGAGCGAAATACAGCGGGAAAGCACTTCATCGCTGACGACGCGACCCTGCCAGACCTGATCGATGAATTCATCCCGGGTGACGACATCACCCGGCTCGCGGGCGAGGGCGAGCAGCACACCCATGACCTTGGGTTCGATGCGCTTGCTGCCCGATTCGTCGGTAATGGTATTCCGGGAGGGGTGAACTTCCCACCGCCCGATCCGGAAACCGCGTCTGAGCACCCTGGAGACTCCCTGATAATTCAGGCGGGAGCATAGCAAACCCCAGTTCCAGCCGTTAACTCCGCCGCTGCTGCCCGGAAGCGGCCGCGCTCAAGTTATTCCCAGCAAGAGCCGATTACCTCTGTAAGCCGGACTCCCGCGCGGGGCGCAGATGCCCCGCGTACTGAACCCGGCCTTCTCAGTGGAGGAGTCATGGCCGGACGCCACATCGTCGATCGGAGCCCTGGCACTGCGGCAGGGCTGTTAGCCGTGGTCACGGTGTTGAACGCCTGCACCGGGCCTCAGGGAACATCCCCGAACATCGCCGCGGCGCGCATCGAGCGTATCAGCGTCTCGCCGGACCAGGGTGGCGTCGTCTTCCCCGGCAGCGAGTTGACCGTGGAGATGGAGTATTTCATCGAGACAGCGGACTTTGGCACCGAGGACGCCTACTTCGCCGTCGTCGAAATCTCCTCGACCGATCATCACCGGCTGTTCCTGGAGGCCTGCGGCGGCCAATCCCGTCAGGCCTTGGCCGAATCCAGGGGCCGGATCACGCTGAGCTGCCGGATGCGTCTCGATCCTTATCGTCATGATCAGGATGCGCTGCTGATGCGGGTGCGTATCTATCAGCGCACCGACCCTCATCGCAGCGTGATGCTGGCCAGTTCCGACGCGACGGTAATTCAGCTGCGGGTGCCGGCTATTGAGCCTTGGCAGCGTTTATTCATGGATCGCTGCCCGTCGTCCGGCCAGCGGGACGGCGCCGTCGTCGTCTGCCGAAGTTGAGACCGGAATTCCTGCTCAATCGCCGGCCGATGTCGCCATGTTGCGGAAACTGTGAGTGACGTCTCGGAATTATGTAAAGGCTCCGGGTCTACTTACGGGCAGTTGGTCACGGGTTTTGCCCCGCAGCGTTGACATCCGTCCGGCTGTCGTGCAAGCCTCGCACCCACTGACAAAGGCAAACCCGCCGAAAGGCGGGGACGCAAAGCTACCGGTCTAAGGGATTTTCCTAGGACAGCGGGGTTGCCGGTACAAGGCACGATCCTACCTGACGGGGTTCTCCCGTCCCGGTCCGGATCAGTCCGCCGTCGCCCCCTGCGAAAACTCCCTCTGAATGCGTAGCGAACGCGTTGCCGAGTCGGACAACGCCGGCGCATACGCGTCGTCTGGAAACGACAGAGGGACTGAGCAATGGACCAATATCGGATTTCTAGCGCGCCCTATGCGCTGGTCGTCGGGATGCTGCTGACGCTGACTGGCTGCGGCAGCGGAGACGGCCAGACTGCCGACGAGGCCGTCGTCGTCGAAGGGGATTTCCCCATCGTCTTCGCCAAACGTGACGTCGACGCGGTGGGAAATCCCACCGACGGCGTCATCTTCCAGCCGGGTGGTGACCTGGTCATGCTGGACCTGTCCTCGCCCAGCGCCCAGGAGATGAATATCACCGAGGCCTACACCCAGGGGCAGGGCGACGTGTCCGACCCGGAGGTGTCCTACGACGCCACCCGCATCCTGTTCTCCATGCGTGGCCCCGGCGACCCCAGCTGGAATGTCTGGGAATACGAGATCGAGACGGACACGCTGCGCCGGATCATCTCTGACGATGCCGTGGCGAACGCCGGTGACGACGTCGACCCGGCCTATCTGCCGGACGGCCGAATCGTGTTCTCGTCAAACCGCCAGACCAGGTCGCGGGAAGTCCTGCAGGCCAAGGGCGTCGAACCGTACGCGCATCTGGACGAGTACGAGCGCGAGCGCGCCATCCTGCTGCACGTGATGAACAGCGACGGCACCGAGATCGACCAGATCTCCTTCAACCAGAGCCACGACCGGAATCCGACCGTGCTGTCCACCGGCGAGATCATGTTCGCGCGCTGGGACCACGTCGGTAACCGCAACCATTTCCCGATCTTCTTCACCAACCCGGACGGCACCAACATCTTCGTCCAGTACGGCGCCTTCAGCCCGGGCAACAGCTTCCTGCATCCGCGCGAGATGCCTGACGGGCGGGTGCTGAGTTCGCTGATGCCGCTGTCGGGCACCACCGAGGGCGGTGCCCTGATGGCCATCGACATCAGGGAATGTTCCGAATCCTCCAGCTGCGATCCCAATGCGCCGGAGGGGACCGTCGGTCAGCAGCAGGTCACTCTGTTCGAGATCGACTTCGGCCGCGGCGTGTCCGAATTCGGCCGCTATACCACGCCGTTCCCGCTGTGGGATGGCACCAACCGCGCCCTCGTGAGCTGGTCTCCGCTCCGGCCTGCAGAGGAGGTCAATCCGTTGACCGGCGAGGTGATGGAGGTCGAGGGTGAGCCCCACTACGGCGTTTACATGCTGGACATGGATTCCCAGTCACTGCGTCCCGTCGCGCTGCCGGAGGAAGGCTTTGCCCTGGTCGACGCCGTGGCGATCCAGGCCCGCCCGGTGCCGAACACCATCGCCGACAAGCAGCTGGATCAGACTCTCGCCGCCGAGGGCATGGGCATCCTCAACGTAAAGAGTGTCTACGACACCGACGGACAGAATCTGATGGGACCTCAGATGCTGGTCCCCGGCGAGACCATCCCGATGACCGCGCCGCCGCCTGATGACGAGCGCAGTCAGGTTGCCGATATCGCACGTCTCAAAGACCCCGCGCTCACCTCTGCCGCCGAACGCCCCGGACGTTTCGTGCGTGTCAGCCAGGCGGTGCCGACGCCCCGGGGTCTGTCCCGGGAGGCGATCGGTGAGACGGATCTGGAGATGCAGCAGCTCATCGGCTACGTGCCGCTGGAACCCGATGGTTCCTTCCGCATCAAGGTCCCGGCCGACACGCCGCTGGGCCTGGCGGTGGTGGACGCCGATGGCCGTGCGTTCCAGACCCATACCAACTGGATCCAGGTCCGCCCGGGCGAGACCCGTACCTGTAACGGCTGCCATTCGCCGCGGCGGGGCAGCGCCATCAACTCCGCGCCCATCGCCGGCTTCCATCCGAACACCCTGCTGACGGCGGAGTCCGGAGAATCCATGGCGGAGACCCTGACGCGGGTCGACCCGGCCGCGCTGGACGTCATGCCGGATCCGGTCTTTACCGATGTCTGGACCGATCCGGCCCTGGCCGGCCGTCCTGCGGATCCGGATCTGGTGATCGACTACAGCGGTCTGCCGGCCGGCGTGCCGGCGCCCACCGAGGGTTTCATCAATTACCCGGAACATATCCAGCCCTTGTGGGTGGCGGACCGCGGTGCCGACACCTGCACCGACTGCCACAACAACAACGATCCGGATGACCCGGTCTCCATGGGCCTCGATCTTCGTGACACCGTGACCGGAACCGGCCGTGTGCTGTCGTACGAGGAAGTGATGATCGGCGATCCGGTCATCGATCCCGACACCGGTCTGCCGGTGCTGGAAGTCGACGACGACGGTGAGATCGAAGTGGTCCGTGAGCCGGGCATGGTCATGACCGGCAATTCCCGCAACAGCTCACGCACGAGCTTCCTGATGGAGAAGCTGTTCGAGCAGGAACTGCGCGCGGATCCGGATCTGACCGTGCCGCCCACGGTGGATCACTCTGCGATGCTTAATGCTTCCGAGAAACGCCTGGTCGCCGAATGGATCGATCTGGGCGGCCAGTACTTCAACGACGCCTTCGACGACGCCAATGACGACGGCTTCCGCTCCCGGGACGAGGTCCGTGGTGGCGTACGCGGTCTGTCGGAGTCGGCCTTCGAGAGCAGCGTGCATCCGGTTTTGATGGACCAGTGCGCGGCCTGTCACCAGCCCTTCGGCGGTCTCGGGATACCCGGGGAACCGGTCAATGCCGGCTTCTCGCCGAACCGCTTCGTGCTGACCGGCAGTATCGAGGGTGACTTCAACGTCAGCGTGTCCATGGTCAACGACGTCTGCGATCCGGCTGCCAGCTATCTGCTGCTGTACCCGACCGGTGACGAGACCACTACGCCCATGCATCCGCGCATAGACGATACGTCCGTGGCCGATGATCCCCAGGATCCGACCCTGGACGACCGTCCCGCGCTGCTGCCCGGCGAGGCTGGCTACCAGGCGATCTTCGACTGGATCGCTGCCGGTAACTGCTCGACCTAGGAGACTTGCCGCAGATGCGCAGAGTGATCTTCATGACCGTCGTACTGGCCCTCACGGGCTGTAACGACGACGTGAATTTCGAGCCGGTGGCCGCCAGCGGCGAGACGCTCTGCGTCGCCGATTACCAGCAGTGCGTGAATCCCGTGTTCGATGCAATCATCAACGGGCGGTCCGGCCAGACGACCTGCGCGGCGAGCGGCTGTCACGACGTCGGCGCTGGCTCCGGGGGAGCCTTCAAGATCTTCCCCGGGGCCCAGCCCGACTCGCCCGAGATGCTGGCGAACTTCTTCGCCGCCAAAGGGTTCGCCAACCTCAACGACCCCGACCAGAGCAAGCTCCTGCTCGAACCCCTGCAGGGTGCGTTCTCGGTCTCCGGTACGCACACCGGGGGCGACATCTTCCCATCGACGGCGGACGCCTGTTACGGGGCCATCCGCCAGTGGATATCCGTCCGCGTGGACGACGCCGAGGGCACCAGCTGCGGCTTCTGCGCGCCGATAGATATAGGGAGTTGCGGGTACTAACCCATGACACATGCGCGCCACACAGCACTGACCCGGTGTCGGCAGTCGTCCCTGTCTTTCGGACTGCTGCTGGTCCTGGTCTGCGTGGCCGGTCCGGTCTGGGCTGCCCGCACCTTCCAGGTGGTCGAGGTCGAAGCAGCCTATGTGGAGTTGCATAGCGGCCCGGGACGCGGTTATCCGGTGTTCCATACGGTCGAGCGCGGCGACTCCGTATCCCTGATCAAACGACGTACCGACTGGTTCAAGGTGCGCACCGAGTCCGGCGTCGAGGGCTGGGTGGACCGTCGCGCCATAGAGGGCGGCGCTCTTCCGGGTACGCCGCTCACGGGCGGCCGGGACGCGGCGTTCGACGATTATCTGGAGCGCCGCTTCGAGGCCGGTTTCGCCACCGGCGACTTCGACGGCGACCAGGTTTTCACATTCCGCGCCGGTTATCGCTTCAACGATAAATTCATGGCTGAGCTGGCGCTGTCAGAAGTCTCCGGCACTTTCTCCAGTTCCACGCTCTGGGACGCCAACCTCGTGGTTCAGCCGCTGAGGGTCTGGCGGCTGACGCCCTTCTTCACCCTCGGCATGGGGCGATTCAAGAACGATCCCAAGGATGTACTGGTGGAGGACACTTCCACCGAGGACTGGTCCGCAAATGCGGGCCTGGGGCTGCGCGCCTACCTCGCCCGGCGCTTCATTATCAGAGGCGACTACCGCCATTACGTCGTCACGATCGACGACAACAGCAACGAGGACTTCGACATGTGGTCGATCGGTTTCTCGGTGTTCTTCTAGGGGTCTTAAGGATGAAGATCGAACGCCTGTTCCTTGCACTGATCGCCGTTTCCATGCTGGCGACCTCCGGCTGTGCGGCCTTCCGCAAGGACGCTTCGGTGCCCGCGGATGAAGAGCCGGTCGCCGAGCCGCCCGCCGGTCCGGTCATCGAGCCGGAGCTGGACCGCCGCGATGTCCAACGTCCACGTATCGACACGGAAGACTGGGAGATCAGTGGTTTCGTCGGCGCGCTGAGCGTCGAGGACTTCGGCACCGAGCTGATCTATGGCGCGCGGCTCGGTTACCACGTCAGCGAAGACATTTTCCTGGAGGGCGAATATGCCTGGTCCCAGATCAGCGACAGCAATTTCCGCCGCATCGGCGCGCCGCTGTTCGACAACGAAGACGAGGATCTGACCAGCTACAGCCTGTCGGTGGGCTACAACGTGCTGCCGGGCGAGGTCTTCGTCGGCAGCGGCTGGGCGCGCGCCAGCTCCATGTACATCACCTTCGGCGCCGGCAACACCAACTTCGTCGGCGAGGACAACGTGACCTTCCTCGCCGGGTTCGGTCTGCGGACGCTGATCAGCGACTGGTTCTCGGTCAGGGTCGAAGCCCGGGACCGGATTTTCGAATCGGATCTGCTGGGCGAGAACGAATGGAAACACAACTTCGAAGCCACCCTGACTCTGGGAGTGTTTTTCTGATGTCTCTGCGCAACTTCAAGAACACCCTCGTGGCCGTCTGTCTCGGTTGTCTCGCCGCGGCCGGCAGCGTCTCGGCAGCCCGTAACCTGGTCGGTGCTCCGGCACCGGACTTCACCCTGAGCGGTCTGTCCGGACCCAACCTGCGGCTGTCCGAGTATCAGGGCCGCGTGGTGATGATCAACTTCTGGGCCACCTGGTGCGGACCCTGCCGCCAGGAGATGCCCGCGCTGCAGACCATATATCAGCGTTACGAGCCGGCCGGTTTCACCCTGCTTGGGGTCAACGTCGATGCCGAGCCGGATGGCGCCCGCCGCATGGCCGAAGAACTGGGCGTGTCGTTTCCGCTGTTGTTCGACGCCACCAAGGAAGTCAGCAAGCTCTATGACGTGCGCGCGATGCCGGTCACGGTGCTGGTCGACCGGGACGGCACCGTCCGCTACGTGCATCACGGCTACAAGCCCGGCTACGAATCAGATTATCTGGATCAGGTCCGCAGCCTGCTGAGGGAGGATTGACCATGCGCACCCTGTTGATCTGTCTGACGCTGCTCGGCTTCACCGGCTGCAGCAGCGTCGAGCCCTGGGTCCTGCCCTACGAGCGGGAAGCCCTGGCCGATCCGATCATGTCGCTGTCGCGGGATCCCTTGATGGATCAATACCGGCAGCACGTGTTCGACGTGCGCGAAGGAGCCAAAGCGGCCTCCATGAATCAGGGGGGAGGCTGTGGCTGTAACTGAGTTCAGACGCTGGCCGCGAATGCTGCTGCTGCCGGCTTGTCTGGTGGCGGTGACGCTCAGCGCCGCGACCCTGCCCGAGGACCGCCTCGAGGCGCTGTATCACTCCTACGATGGGGGCGGCGTCAAGGTGACGGGACCGGCCCTGTTCGCGCGCAAGAACCTTGCCTGGGGCCTGTCGGCCTCCGCCGAGTACTACGTCGACACCATCAGCTCTGCGTCCATCGACGTGGTCACGAGCGCCAGTCCCTACGACGAAGATCGCACCGAATATACGGTCGGCCTCGACTGGCTCTACGGCGACAGCCTGATCGGTGTCGGTTACAGCAACAGCGACGAGGACGACTACACCTCCGACACCTACAGCCTGTACGTGAGCCAGGAAGTGTTCGCCGGCATGAGCACCATCACCATGGGCTATTCCCACGGCGACGATGTGGTGGAGCGGGTCGACACCGACTTCCAGGATCGCGTCGATCGGGACACTTACGGGATCGGCCTCACCCAGGTGCTGACGCCGACCATGCTGGCCACGGTCAACTACCAGGCCGTGCTGGAGGAGGGCTTCCTCAACAATCCCTACCGGTCCGCCCGCATCCTCGGTGCCCAGATCCCGGAACGTTATCCGCGCACCCGCACCAGCCAGGCGATCGGATTCGATCTGCTCAAATCCTGGGACCGCAAGACCTCGATCCGGGGCGGTTACCAGTTCTTTACCGACACCTGGGAGATCAAGGCCAACACCTTCGAGATCGGTGCCAGCTACTACATAGACGAGGAATGGCTGATCGATGTGGGCTACCGCTACTACACCCAGGATTCGGCTTCCTTCTACAGCGACAACTTCGATCGCGAATACAACTACATGGCCCGGGACAAGGAGCTATCTAGCTTTGATTCCCACACCGTCGGTGGCCGGCTGACCTGGAACGTTCAGCGGGAGCTGCCGCTGGGCGTCCACCGCGCCAATCTGACCCTTGGCTATGACTACATGATGTTCAGCTACGACGATTTCACTGACATCCGCACGGGTGAACTCTATGACTTCAACAGCCACGTTTTCCAACTCTATTTCTCCGCCCGTTACTGAGCGCGCGACGCCGTTCGCGGCCCTGGCGCTCGGCTTGCTGGCGGGCCTGTCGATCGCCGCCCCGACGCTGGCGGACGAGGTCAATGATCCGGCGCTGGGAGACGAGATCGAACAGCTGAAGGACGAAGTCCTGGATCTGAATCGGGAACTATTCCTGCTGGAAGAAGAGTTGCTGTTCCCGGCCAACACCCAGGTGGCGGTCTACCTGTCCATGGATACCGGCAACTTCTTTGCCCTGGATTCGGTGCAGTTGAGCATCGACGACAAGGAAGTCGCCAAATACCTGTATACGGAGCGCGAAGTCGATGCTCTCTACCGGGGTGGCGTGCACCGGGTGTACATGGGCAATGTCAAAGCCGGCGAGCATGAGCTGGTGGCCGTGTTCACCGGCGTCGGCCCCCACGGTCGCGACTACCGGCGCGCCACCAGTATCGACTTCGAGAAGGGCCTCGGCGCCCGTTTCCTCGAGCTCAGCATCACCGACAGCGGCGCAGCCCTGCAGCCGGAATTTGCGGTCCGCATGTGGGAATGACGTGAGTCACTGATGGTCCGGTCGTCTCCCATACTGTCGCTCATCGCCGCCGCCAGCCTGGTGTGGCTCCTGGCGCCGTTCAACGGTGCCTGGGCGGCGCCGGCCAGCGCCAAAGACCTGGCCTGGGGTGAGACCCTGTTCTATTTCTTCCAGCGTGACAACGTGCCGGCGATCACCCGATTGCTGGTGGCGCGTCAGCGCGGCGAACTCGAATATCACGCCGAAGAGGCGGAGCTGGTGCTGGGCGGCATCTATCTGGACTACAACATGCACCGGCACGCGGGCGAGGTGTTCGAGGCGCTCCTGGCCAAGAATGCTCGTCCCGAGATCCGCGACCAGGCCTGGTATTACCTGGCCCGGGTGCGCTACGAATCGGGTCTGCCGGGCCCCGCCCTGGATGCCCTCGGCCGGGTCGGGGATAAGCTGCCTCGCAGTCTGATGGCGGAGCGCTATGACCTCGAGGCCCGATCCCTGCTGCAGCTTGACCGCCCGGCGGAGGCGGCGGCCGTGCTTGCAGCCCACGAGCTGCCCGGCGGCTGGCGCAACTACGGCTGGTACAACCTGGGCGTAGCGCTGGTACGCAGCGATCAGGCGGAGCGCGGTGAAGACATCCTGGAGAAGGTCGGGAGTGTAAAGACCAGGCCCGGCGAACTGGACGTCCTTCGCGACCGGGCCAATCTGGCGCTGGGCTTCTCACGGCTCGCTTCCGGCGATCCTGAGGGGGCGAGGGCGGCGCTCGATCGCGTGCGTCTCGACAGCCCCTATGCCACGCGGGCCCTGCTCGGCGCCGGCTGGGCCGACAGTACCCGCGGTGATTACAAAGCCGCGCTCGGCCCCTGGACCGAGTTGGCGGATCGCGACCCGCTGGACTCCGCGGTGCAGGAATCGCTGCTGGCCCTGCCCTATGCCTACGCCGAACTCGGCGCGCCCGGGCGCGCCGTCAATTACTACGAACG